>JAYSYE010000033.1:0-7663 GCA_043716635.1 Deltaproteobacteria bacterium
CGTCTCGAGCGCGCCGCGCGCGCCGAGTGTGGTCAACGCTCCGACGGCAGTGGCCGCCGCCGCCCGCACCGTGGCATCGGGATCCGTCAGCGATCCCACGAGAGGCGTGCCGTCGGTCACATCGCGCAGCTCGCGCCAGGCGCTCACGCCCGCCGCGCGCACGCTCGCGTTCGCATCGGTCATCGCGATGCGCAGCGTGGCCGCGCCGTCGCGGTGGCCGAGGCTCGCGATCGCACGCACGATGGCCAGTTTCGCATCGGTGCCGACGTCGCGTGCGATCGCGGACCGCAGGCCCGGCAGCGCGGCATAGGTCACCGTCGAGCCGAGGAAGTCGGCCGCGTTGCGCACGGTCGTGCCGTTGCTGCTCGCGAGCTCCTGGAGAAAGCCCTCGGACAGCGGCTTCGCGAGCCCCGGGCGCTTCGCGAACCACCAGCCCGCGACCTCGCGGACCTCGTAGCGGTCGGACTCGGTCAACGCGGTGACCAGCTGGACGCACTCGCCGCAGGCAAGGCTCTCGGCGCGCTCGACCTCGGCGATGATCGCGTCGGACGAGTGCGAGGCGATCGCCGTTCGGATGGCGGCGGCGCTGCCGCCCTTGCCGGCGAGCGCGGGGGTGGTGAATGCTGCGAGCGCGAGCGCGGCAGCGAGGACGGAGGTGCGGAGGTTCGTCATGGTGGTTGGCCCTCTCACAGACCCGGGTTGTTTTCGCGCGAGTAGTAGTTCACGCCGAGATCCGCGGCGAGGATGAGCTTGTAGAACTCGGTCGCGGTGAGCTCGCTGTAGCGACCACCGGCGGAGTGCGGCGTCATGCCGGGGAACGCGCGCTCGGAGGTGGGCGACGGGAACACGACGGTCGGGTTCAGCTTCTGGATGAGGAGCGAGTCGCGCGCCGCCTGCGGTTTCATGTAGATCTTGAAGTTGCCGGCGGTGACGAGGTTCGCCTTTTCGATGGCCTCCATGTCGGGGCCCGCGATCGAGAAGTACGACGCCGGCCATTCGCCGGCGAGGTCCTCACCGTTGACGACGAGGGGCTTCTTCGTGCCCGAGAGGTTGAACGTCCACGACACGGTCTCGCCGGAGACGGGGTCCATGATGGTGTAGGGCGCGACGCCAGCGGTGTTGCTGTCGCCGTGGCAGGAGACGCACTTCGCATCGAGGACCGGCTGGATCGCCTTGTCCCATGCCATGCCGACGAGCTTTTCGACGCCGGCGCCATCGGCCCCGATGATATTCGGGTTCGTGAGGTCGGCGAGCGTCGACTTGCGATCCGCGCGCGCCGTGGTGCCGCGCATCGGCGTGGCGCCGATGGCGAACGCCTGCAGCTGGCCGGGCGCGATGTTCGTGGTGGCGGCGCGATCCTCGTGGCACCCGCCACACAGGCGCGACTCGTTCTTGCGGCCCGAGAACCACACCGGCTCGACGAACAGCGCCATGCCGAACTTGTCGACGGCCTGGAGCGCGGTCGGGACATTGGCGGGCGTGGTCGCGAGCCAGCTACCGTCCGCGGCGAGGCGAGCGACGCCGAGCTGCGCCTGGCCCTCGAACATCGTGGTCCCGAACATGCGCGGGAAGCCCTCCTCCGACGAGTAGCCCTCGATGACGCGGACGCCGTAGATCGAGCCCGGCGTGAACTGCTTGAGGGTCGACTTGTAGGCGTTCAGCGAGCCGATGAGGAACGCCCCGTTGAGGCTCGCATCGGTGGCCGACTGCACGAGCGGCGGCGCGGTGCGGGTGCGCAGCGGGCGCGCGAACACGTCCCACATGGCCGGATCGTCGAGGATGGGCCGCCGCGTCTGGTGCGCCGAGTCGTAGAGGTAGACGCCAAAATTCGCGGGGATGCCAGCGGCGGAGAGCACGCTCGACTCGACGGGGCCATCCGCCCACGAGACGAGCAGGTCCGGCTTGTCCTTCGCATTCAGCGGGAACGCGTCGTAGTAGCGACCGACCGTATCGGCCGACGGCTTGTTGTCGCGGGGCACGTCGGGCGTCAGCGCGACGTAGGAGCTATTCGCCTCGCTCGCCGCCGTGGCGGCGGAGACATTGCCGTCCTTGGTCACGACCTCGCCGAGGCGAATGTCGATGATCGCGCCCGCCTGGACCGTCCGGCTGCGCGAGGTCGCGATGCCCACGAAGCGGCCCGGCGCGATCTCCTGCGCCTTCAGCGTGGAGTTCGAAGCGCCGTGGCCTTCCTTGCCGAAGCCCTCGCGGAGCTCCTGCATGTCCTGGTTCACGAACATGAGGTGGCCGGAGTTCTCCGGGCCGAGGTGATCCCACTGCGTGAACATGATCCGACCGTCGGAGGCGAGGGTCGGGAACGTGCGGTGCGAGAGGTTGCGCGGTCCGAGCTCCTCGTCGGAGCCGTCGAGGTTGATGCGGCCGAGCTGCAGCGTGGTGCCGCGCTCGTACTCGTCCATGTGCTGCTTCGCGCCGGCCTCGACGACCTCGTTGGTCGTGAACATGACGCGGTCCCCGGGGAGGAAGATCGGCGAGGTGTAGTCGCGCCCCGCATCGGTCGGAATCTGCTCGACCGTGCCGTCGGCGAGCGTCAGCAGGAACAGCCCGTAGTGGGCGCCCTCGCTGAGCTTCGCCGCGAACACGATCTGCTTCGCGTCGAACGAGAGGTCGTAGCCGGAGACGTCGGCCTGGGACGCATCGACACCGAGCTGCGCGGACTGCGCCGCGGTCGGGAACAGCGTCTCGAGCGTGCCGTCCGCGGTGGGCGGCGTCAGCTTCACGATGCGCGCGCCCGCCTTGTACGACGTGTACTGGAAGATGTCGCCAGATTCGATGCGCGCGGGCCGCTGCAGGATGAGCAGCGAGTCGACCTGGCCGAGCGGCCCCGTGTCGTTGCCGCCCCCACAGGCGCCTCCACCCAGCGCTGCGCCGAGCAGCGTGGCAGTCAGAGCGAACGTGTTGCCGAGTAGTTTCATGACGCCTCCGGGGCGTTGCCAGTACAAGCCCCGCGCCAGCGCGTAAGCACCCGTGATCATGGCGCCGCGCTACGTCGCGCGCGCGGGCTGTCACCCCCGACGCGACAGGACTGGGGGCGCCGACCCACAATCCCTCCGAGATCACGCTCGGCGCGGCACCCGGCGCTAGGATGTCGCGATGGCGATGCGCAGGCGCGAGTTGTTCCAGATCTCGGCGAGTGCACTCGCGGCCGCCGCGCTCGGCGGGTGCAAGGACCACGATGTCCCGCACGCGGGTGCGTTGGCACCTGGCAGTGCGGCGCCCGTACCGCCCGTCGCACCGCGCGATGACGCCGCTCGCGGCAGCGCCGCGACGACGCTGGAGCCGACCGGGATCGCGGCGCCACCGCACGCCGAGCTCGAGGAGGTCGCGATCGCCGAGCTCGCCGCGCGCCTCGCGAGCGGCGCCGAGACCACGCGATCGCTGGTCACGAAGTATCGCGCGCGCATCGCCGCCCTCGATCCCACGCTCCACGCCGTGATCGCACTCGATCCCGATGCCGACACCACCGCCGCGCGGCTCGACAGCGAGCGGGCCGCCGGCAAGCTCCGCGGGCCGCTTCACGGCATCCCGATCCTCGTCAAGGACAACATCGACGCCGCGGGCAAGCTGGCCACCACGGCCGGCTCCCTCGCGCTCGCGGACACCGTTGCACCTCACGACTCGTTCGTCGTCGCGCAGCTCCGCGCCGCGGGCGCGCTGATCCTCGGCAAGGCAAACCTGTCGGAGTGGGCGAACCTGCGCGGCATGGCGTCGTCGTCGGGCTGGAGCGCGGTCGGCGGGCAGTGCCGCAATCCGTACGCGCTGGATCGCTCGCCGTCGGGCTCGAGCAGCGGGTCCGCCGTGGCAGTCGCGGCCAACCTGTGCGCCGGTGCGCTCGGCTCGGAGACGGACGGCTCGATCGTCTCGCCCGCGAGCTGCAACGGCGTGGTCGGCGTGAAGCCCACCGTCGGGCTCGTGAGCCGCGCGGGCGTCATCCCGATCTCCGCGTCGCAGGACACCGTGGGCCCGCTCGCGCGCACCGTCGCCGACGCGGCGCTGCTGCTCTCCGCGATCGCAGGCCCGGATCCCGCGGACCCGAGCACCACCGCGCCCCACCCGCTCCGCCCCGCGACGCGTGAGGACTACTCGCGCTTGCTCGATCCGAAGGCTCTCGCAGGCGTCCGGATCGGCATCCCGCGCACCGGGTACACCGGCCTGTCTCGCCCCGTCGATGCCAACCTCGAGCGCGCGCTCGCGGTGCTCACGAGCCTCGGCGCCGTGCTCGTCGATCCGATCGAGCTCGAGGTGGCGCCCGAGGTCGGCGTCGCCGAGCTGGAGGTCATGCAGACCGAGCTGAAGGCCGGCCTGGCCGCCTATCTCGCCACTCGCGGCCTCCCTGCCCTCACCACCGTGGCGGACCTGATCGCGTTCAACACGGCGCACGCCGATCGCGAGCTCCCGCGCTTCGGACAGGAGCACTTCGAGGCGGCCCAGGCGAAGGGAGATCTGACGGCCGCTCCGTACGTGGCCGCGCGGGCGCTGAGCCTGGCTGGCACGCGCGATGTCATCGACAAGGCGATGGCGGAGCACCAGCTCGACGCCATCGTGGCCGCCACCTCGGGTACGGCGTGGCTGATCGATCCCATCAACGGCGACGGCATCACGCCGAGCTGCAGCACGCCCGCGGCGATCGCCGGGTACCCCCACGTGACCGTGCCGGCGGGCGCGTATCTCGGCCTGCCCCTGGGCCTGTCGTTCTTCGGCCGCCCGTACTCCGAAGCCAAGCTGCTCGCCTACGCGTTCGCGTACGAGCAGGCAACGCATCTGCGCACCCCGCCGCGCTACCTCGCCACCGCCGGCGAGTGAAGCGCCACGCCGTAACGGGCGCCGTGGCGCTACGCGACGAGCGGGCCGAGGCTGATATCCAGCGTGCTGCGTGCGACTTCGAGCAGGCTCTCGAGCTCCGCCGGCGCGGCGCGAATGCGCTCGCCGAGGAGGCGCAGCGTCTCCTCGGGAACGGCGCCGAGTACCGATTCCACATTCGACTTGTCGAGCCCCCCCCCCTCGCACGCGACATGCCAGGCGATGATATGGGCCGCCGTCGACGGAGGCGCGAATGGGAACGTGGGTCGGGGTGATCGCGGAGACCGGGGCGAGATTCGACTTCTGGACGGTTGCACGACGTCATCACGTACTGCCCGCGGATGAGCGCGTGCCGCCACACGTGATCATCGATTGTGGCGCGCACTTCGACGCACCATTTCGCCTCGCCCAGACCCTCAGCCTCGAACTCGGGACCATGGCGATGGGGTTCGTGGTCCAGACGTCAGCCGATGTTCACGAGGTCCAGGTTTTCGACAAAGGTGCCTGCGTGCGGCGTCTGGCGTAGAGCCGCGATGCGGGGGTTGAGTGCCGCCCTCCGGCGCTGCGCAGCACTGGGAGCGCGTGTACTTCTCCGGCGACGAGGCGCGGGAGCGATGGTTGGACGTGCTGGGCGGCGAGGCCGTCGAGGACGAGACCGAGCTCCGGCAATGTGGCGCGGCTCGCGAGCACGCGCCGGCGGGTGCCGCCGAGCGGGGCGCCTGCGGAGGGGCACGGCGAAGACCGCGCCGGATGGAGACACCTCGTGGCGCAGCCAGCCGCGGCCTCGTCATCGCGGCCCGCTATGGCGAGCATCGCGCCCGTAAGTGCCCACCACGGCCGGTATCCAGTCCCCCGCGGTGATCAACTCGGCCACGAGTTGATCATCCTCGAAATGCGGCGAGTCGGCGGACCGCGTTGCCCATCCCGATACTCGAAGTCGATACCTACCTCCTGCTCAGGTGGGTTTCGCAGCTCCGGCCTTCTCGTCTGGTCGATCGCTGGTGTATCGCGTTGCCGATGACCTATCGCGACCGCGAGCTCGAGTCGGTACGCACCCGCGAGCAGCTCGAGGGTGACCTCGAGGCGGCGCTGAGCCGCGATCAGCTGAAGCGGCGGCGTGTCGTCGCGATGATTTACGGCACGCTCGCTGTCATCGGGGCGGTGGTCTGGCTGTGGGCGTTCTGGTGGCAACTGCGGCCGGAGCCCGGCGATGTGCTCGCGACGCATATGGAGATGCTCGAATCGTCGACGCTCGGCCTGCTCTGGACCTTCGGCATGCCGATCGCGATCTTCATCGCGGCCGCACGCTTTGGTCACGTCGCGTTCAGCTGTACCCGCGAGCTGGCGAAGCTCGGACAGGGCTAACAGTGGCAGAACAGCATGAACGTCGGCGTGCTCGTGGGACATGAGCGCCGGGCGCAGACTCGCGGTCGGCACCGTGGCAGCGGTGGCGAAGCGAGAAGGTTCAGGCGCCGAAGTCGAGCTCGGAGGTCGGTTCACCTGGCGGAGCGCGTGCGGGGGCCAGCGGGGAGGGCGCCATGGGCACATCGATGCCGGCCCGAACGGCGTCCGAACTACACGAGCTGCTTCAGCTCCACGAGGAGCTGGAGCGCCTGGAGCGGTGTCGTGTGGTGCGGATCGATCGCGGCGAGCCGCGCCGTGACCGCGTGGGCCATGGGCTGGGGTGACAGCGCGAGCAGCGAGAGCTGCGTGGGCAGCGGCGCGGCCTGCTGGAACGAGCCGGTCTCGAGCGAGTCCATCATGACGCGGGCGCGGCTGACGACCGACCCGGGCAGACCGGCGAGGCGGGCGACGTCGATGCCGTAGGACTTGTTCGCGCCACCGGGCACGATGCGGCGCAGGAACACGATCTCGCCCTGGTGCTCGCGGACCGCGGCCGAGACGTTGCGCACGCGCGGCCGCGCGGCGGCGAGCGCGATCAGCTCGTGATAGTGCGTCGCGAACAGCGTCCGCGCGCCGATCGCGTCGTGGAGGTATTCGGCCACGGCCCACGCGATCGACACGCCGTCGAACGTGGACGTGCCACGTCCGACCTCGTCGAGGATGATCAGTGACCGGCGCGTGGCCTTCGCGAGGATCGACGCGGTCTCGCGCATCTCGACCATGAACGTCGAGTCGCCGCGCGACAGGTTGTCGGCGGCGCCGACCCGCGTGAACACGCGATCGCACAGCCCGACCGTCGCGCGCTTCGCGGGGACGAAGCTGCCGATCTGGGCGAGCAGCGCGATCTGCGCGACCTGGCGCATGTACGTGGACTTGCCGGCCATGTTCGGACCCGTGATCAGCACGAGCTGCTCGGCGTCGGGGTCGAGGCGGCAATCGTTCGCCACGAAGCTGCCGCTCGGCACCATCGCCTCCACGACCGGGTGGCGGCCGTCGATGATCTCGAGCAGGTGCGAGTCGTCGACCGTGGGCCGGCAGTAGCCGCGCCGGGCGGCGGTCTGCGCGAGCGATGCGCAGGCATCGAGGACGGCGAGGCACGCCCCGGCGCCCGCGACCTCCCGCGCCTGCTTCGCCACGACGGCGACCTCCGCGCGAAACAGCTCGGCCTCGCGCGCGGCGAGCGTCTCCTCGGCCGTCACGACCCGGCGCTCGAGCTCGGCGAGCTCGGGCGTCACGTACCGCTCGCCGGTGGCCACCGTCTGCTTGCGGACGTAGTGCGCGGGCACCTTGGTCAGGTGCGTCTTCGTGACCTCGATGTAGTACCCGAACACGCGGTTGTAGCGAACCTTGAGGCTGCCGATGCCGCTCGCGGCCTGCTCGCGCTCCTCGATGGCGAGGATCTCCTCCTTGCCGCCGTCCGCGAGCTTGCGGCACTCGTCGATCG
>JAYSYE010000321.1:0-1561 GCA_043716635.1 Deltaproteobacteria bacterium
GCCCGTGCACTCTCGCGCGCCGTGCGCTCCGCGGAGGCGAGCATGTTGATGAACGCCTTCTCGTGCTCGACGCCCTGGACCCGGCCGGTGTCGTCGGTCTTCACGTCGAGCGAGTAGTACTTCATCACGAGATCCGCAGCGCTGAAGTAGGCCTCCTCGCTGGCGGCGAGCGACATCAGGGCCCACTGCACGCCCGTCTCACCCCAGCGCGCCTTGAGGTCGGCCATGAGGCCGGAGTCGGCCTGCGAGATCCGCGACAGCACGTACGCCGTCAGGTACTCGGGCTCGCGCGCGGCCACGCGCTGGCGAACCTCCTCGATCCCCATGGCCTTCTGCTTCGCGAGCGGCTCGACCAGCAGCGTGTCGAAGTACTGCACGCCCGCCGCCGCGGCCGAGTTGAACGACGTCGACATCCGCTTCACGTTCGGGATCGAGCAGACGTAGTTCACGCTCTGCTCCTGCTCGTACTCGAGCTGCTGCGACGCGTGCAGGGTCTCCGCGATCGAGCGGCCGATGAGCAGCACGGTCGGCGCGACGTCGGCAACGATCAGGTCGGCGACCTCGGGCGAGGTCAGGTCCACGCTCACGCCCGACGCGATCGTCGCGAGCAGCTCCTTGGTATGGGCGACCGCGTCCGCCGCGAACATCTTGAAGCCGTAGGCCTTCAGCGCCGACTCGAACGCCCCGAGGATCAGCAGGTGGCTGCCGAGCGTGGTCGGCTTGAGATCGCCGACGTGCGCGAACACGGCGGCGGTCGTATCGTCGAGCTTGTCCAGCGAGTCGAGCTGCGCCACCGCGTCGGCGGCGTGGCCCGACTGGATCTTCGAGAGGATGTCGTACGTGTCCGTCGCGCTCGCCGCGTAGACCCACGCCGCGAGCATCTTCGTGTACGCGGGGTAGATGTAGCCCTGCTGGTGGAGCTTCTCCGCCTGCGTCGCGTACTGCTGCGCGGTCTGGCCCATCTTCGCGAGCGTCTCCGGCAGGCGGCCTGCCTGCTGGAGCTGGAGCAGCGCCGACCACTCGGACGCGACGCGCTCCTGCCACTCCTTGTACTTGCCGTCGATCGCCTTCGTGGTGGCGTCGTCGATCACCATCTCCTTCTCGCTGACGGGGACCGGCTCGGGCAGGTGCTTGTGCGTGAGCAGCGTGTACGCGTCGTAGATGTCCGCGACCTCGACGGCCTCGGCGTGGTTGTCCTTCGCGAGCTGCACGAGGTCGACGAGCTCGCCCGTGGCCTCGCTCTGCGCGTAGCGCATGCCGATCGGATAGCCGAGCCGCTTCTTGCCCTTCGCGATGTTGCCCGCGAACTTCTCGGGGATGCCCCCGACTGGCCCGATCGTGCCGTCCGGGTTGATGATCCCGGTCATCGTGACCGTCGGATCGATCGGCGCGCCCGTCATCGTCGCGAGGAAGCCGGCGGCCATGAGGCCCGATGCCGATGCGCCATCGATGTAGCCGCCCGACGACGCGCTGAACGTGAAGTCGGTGAGGTCCTTGCCGAGCGTGTTCGCGGCCACGAACGCGGAGACCCACACGCCGGCGCGCCACTGCGTGCCCGTGC
>JAYSYE010000322.1:0-15192 GCA_043716635.1 Deltaproteobacteria bacterium
CTCGATGCGCTCGTGCACGACCAGGCGTACACCGCGGGCACGCAGCTCGTTCACACGTGGGGTGGCAAGCACGAGTGGGGAGCGGAGCTCACGTCGGTCGGCAGCTACGTGCACGGCACGAAGGCGGCGATCGCGCGCACGCAGACCCTGCAGCGGCACCTGTACCAGCGCCCCGACTCGTACACGCATCACTTCGATCCCGACCGCACGAGCCTCACGGGCGGCGGCCTGCAATGGAAGCTCGGCCGCTACGGCGACACGAAGCACTGGCGCTTCATGTTCGCCGGCGACGCGCGCACGATCGGCCTCGAGCTGAACGACGCCGGCTTCCAGCGCCGCAGCGACGACGTGCTTCCCTTCGTGTACGGCGAGTATCACGACGAGGTCCCGGGCGACGCCGTGAACGCGTGGTCGGTGAACTCCGACGTGTTCGTCATCGCGGACGAGCTCGGCTCGAGCCCCCGCTACAAGGACGTCGGGTGGGAGCTCAACGGCAGCGTCCAGCTGAAGAACCTCTGGGCGATCCACTACGGGGGAAACGCCGAGAGCACGAAGTGGGACACCGGCGCGCTCCGCGGCGGGCCGTCGCTGCACGGGGACTCCGGTGCGAACGTGTTCGCCGCGATCACCACCGACAGCACGAAGCGCGTGGCCGTCGAGCTCGACTACTCCGGGTTCCGGGACTGGACCAAGGACGGCATCGCCACGAGCGTGAACGCGGGCGTCGTGATCCAGGCGCGCCCGAACATCGACGTCACGGTGAGCCCGGGCGTGGCGTCGTCGTCCGATCCCATGCAGTACGTCGCGGAGACGCAGGACACCTCGGGGCGCACGCACTTCGTGTTCGCGCGCATCCGGCAGTTCACGACCTCGCTCACGGTTCGCCTCAACTGGACGTTCTCGCCGCACCTGAGCCTGCAGGCGTACGCGCAGCCGTTTCTCTCCGCCGGCGCCTACAGCGAGTACAAGGACATCGACAACCCGCGCGCGCACGACTACCACGCTCGCTTCACACCCCTCGGCGGCCCCACGTTCGGGCTCGCCGACGGCACGTACACCGCCTCGAGCGACACCGGCACGTACCAGTTCCGGCGGCCAGACTTCAACTTCCGCCAGCTCCGCTCGACCGTGGTGCTGCGCTGGGAGTTCCGCCCCGGATCGAACCTGTACGCGATCTGGAGCCAGGGTCGAACCGGCGCCAGCGACGAGGGCCGCTTTCACTTCGGCAGTGACACCCGCGGGCTCTTCAGCGCGGACAGCGAGAGCATCGTGATGCTGAAAGCCAACTACTGGATCGGGCTCTGAACCCGCAGTCGCCCGTGGAGCTAGTACGATGGCGAGGACATGGCGAAGCTCGATCCATACCTGCGTAGCATCGAGCGCTTCCAGGCCACCGGCGCGCTGATGACCTCGGGAGGCGCGATCGTGATGCGGTTCCCCACCGGCGACCGCAGCGCGACGCAGGTGACCCCCCACGACCAGCTCGTGATCATGATCCACGAGGTGGCACCACCCGATGCGTGGGCTCTCATGGATGCGGGCCGCCCGGCGCGGTTCGAGTACGAGTCCGGCGGCTTCGATTACGTGGTCGCGGTGACGCCGCGGCACAACGCGTGGCAGGTCAGCGTCGACAGCGCCGTCCCTGGCGCCGTGCAGTCGCCGCCGCCGCAGTCGCCGTCCGCGCCATCGGGCGCAGGGGTGACGGGTCGTAACATCCGCGTGGCCACGGCGACGCCCGCCCGCGGCGCCCCGACGTCCGGCGTCGAGGCCGATGGCGGCGAGATGGCAATCGAGCGCGGCCAGTACGACGGCGCATCGTCAGCAGGGGGCGTCCCCGCGACGAGCGGGAGCGCGGTCCTCGATGCCATCACGCGAGCTGCTCGCGGCGCCCGCGCGACGGACGTGTACCTGTCCACTGGCGCGCCTCCCCAGCAGCGCGTGGGCGGGGTGCTGGCCCCGACCGGCACCCGCCTCGACGGCGAGACGCTGTCGCGCGAGCTCGGCATCATCGCTCCGGCCAGCGCCCGCGGCGCCTGGACGGAAGGAGTCGGCAGCGCCGTGTTCGCGTACGGCGACGGGCTCGGGCGCGTGCGGGTCACGCTGGGTCGCGACGTGCGCGGCCCGTGCGCGGCGCTGCGGCTCCTGCCCGACGAGGCGCCCGGGCTCGACCGGCTGAATCTCGGGGTGGTCGGCGAGTGGCTCCGGGGGCACGGGCTGGTGCTGGTCGCGGGGCCGACGGGCGCGGGCAAGACCGTCGTGCTCGGCGCGATCGTGCGCGCGCTCGGTGAGCTCGGGCGTCGCGTGGTCGTGATCGAGCAGCCGATCGAGCTCGTGCATACGGCACCGAGCGTGAGCCAGCGCGAGGTGGGCGTCCACGTCGAGTCGGTCGAGGCGGGGATCGACGGCGGCGTGGCCGAGTGCACCGATGCGATCGCGGTCGGGTCGCTGGCCTCGCCGGAGGCCGTGCGAGCGGTCGTCGATGCGGTCGCCGGCGGCCACCTCGTCATCGCCAGCATCGTGGCGCGGCGGGCCGCGACGGCACTGGACCGCGTGCTCGCCCAGCTCCCGGGGGATGCCCGGGATGCCGCCCGGGCCGTCCTGGGGCACTCGCTCCTCGGCATCGTCCGCCCCGTGGTCGGCCGCGACGGGCGGCGCTACGAGGTGGTTCCAGGGGGATCCAGCAGCCCGGAAGAGTGACCGACTCGTGACGAACGGGTGCCAAGTTTGAAACCGGCGCCAGGATCGGGCTACCATTTAGGGGCACGTGACCGAGGACTACCGTGAGGGAGGGACTCTCATCCTCCAGCGCCCGCCTGGCCCCTCCGACAAGGAGGCCATCACGGGCGACGCTTGTCTCGTGAACCTGCATCCCCCGGGGCCCGACATCGGCCGTCGGATCCCGCTCGCGAGCCCGAAGTACATCGTGGGTCGCGACAGCGAGGCCGGCTTCATCGTCAGCCGCAGCTCCGTCTCGCGATCCCATGCGCGGCTCTCGGTCGATGACAACGGCGTGTGGTGGGTGGAAGACCTGGGCTCCACGAACGGCACGTTCCTGAACGAGCTCCGGCTCACGACGCCGGCCTCGCTGAACGACAGCGACCAGGTCCGCTTCGGGGACGCCATCTACAAGTTCCTGTCCGGCTCGAATATCGAGAGCGCCTATCACGAGGCGATCCACAACATGGCCATCCAGGATGGCATGACGGGGATCCACAACAAGCGCTACTTCCTCGAGTTCCTCGACCGGGAGATCGCGGTCGCGTCGCGGCACGGCCATCCGCTCACGCTCGTGATGTTCGACGTCGATCACTTCAAGAAGGTCAACGACTCCGCAGGTCATCTCGCGGGTGATGCCGTCCTGAAGGATCTCGCGGGGCGCATCCGGCCCCGCATTCGCCGCGAGGATCTGTTCGCGCGCTACGGCGGCGAGGAGTTCGCGTGCGTGCTGCCGTCCACGGCGCTCGCGGGTGGCGTCGTGTTCGCAGAGCACCTGCGCGGGCTGATCGAGGAGCGGCCGACGATCTTCGACCAGCAGGCGATCGCGTTCACCATCAGCCTCGGCGTGGCGACGATGCAGGGCGAGACCGGCTTGGACCCCGAGGCGCTCATCAAGCGCGCCGACGAGAATCTCTACACGGCGAAGCGGACGGGACGAAACCGGTGCGTGCCGTCGCTCGCCGACCTGATTCCGGTCTGACGCGACCGACCTGACCGGGACCCGACGGGCGGCCGCCGCATCGCGGGCGGGCGGTGGAGCGGCCGATGCGGCTGGTCCGTGCTCTGGTCCGTGCTAATGAGCCCGTCCGATGGGGACGACGCGAGAGGATCTCGGCTGGCCGACGCTGGTTGACCACTGGGCCAAGCGCTGCGCGACGGTGCGTGGGGCCGCCCACGTGCGCCGGGCAGAGCCGTTTGCGACGATCGCGGAGGCGCGCACGCGGACCGCGGAGGTCACCGAGGCGCGCGGCCTCGCGGCCCGGGACGCGGCACTACCGCTCGCGGGCATCGCCGACATCGCGGACTCGATCGACCGCGTGCGCAAGGCGGCAGCCCTGGATGCCGCCGAGCTGGTCGCGGTGGCGACGACGGGACGTGCGCTCGCGCGGCTCCGCGCCCACCTCCGTGACAAGGGCGCGATCGCTCCGGCGCTGGCCGCGCGGGGGCTCGCGATCGGCGACCTCACCCACGT
Source organism: Deltaproteobacteria bacterium (assembly GCA_043716635.1). Taxonomy (GTDB): domain Bacteria; phylum Myxococcota_A; class Polyangia; order Haliangiales; family Haliangiaceae; genus JABFXX01. Next base: position 4,190 of record JAYSYE010000322.1, read on the forward strand.
GTTCCATCCGATCCTCGATGCGTTCGATGCCGACGGGCGCCTCGTCGACCATGCGAGCGATGCGCTGGGCGGGCTGCGCAAGACGCTCGCGTCGCTCCGCGCGCAGCTCGAGAAGAGCATGGGCGGGATGCTCACCGACGAGCGCTACGCGCCGTACCTGCAGGACTCGTTCTACACGCAGCGCGAGGACCGCTACGTGCTCCCGGTGCGCACCGACGGTAAAGGGTTCGTGCGCGGCATCGTCCACGGCACGTCGCAGAGCGGGCAGACGCTGTTCATCGAGCCGGAGGAGATCGTCGATCTCAACAACCGCGCGAAGCTCGCGGAGGCCGAGGTTCAGGACGAGGAGCGGCGGATCCTGGTGAAGTTCTCGGGGTGGGTGGCGGAGGAGGCCGAGACGTTCATCGCCTCGGTCGACGCGGCGGAGATCCTCGACGTGATCGCGGCAGCGGCCGTGCTGGCCGATGACACGGTGAGCGCGGAGCCCATCCTCGACGAGTCCCCGCGCATCGCGTTGCTGCACGCGCGGCATCCGCTGATGTTGCTCGCGGAGCGGCGCTGCGTCGCCAACGACATCACCGTGGCGGCCGGCACCCTGCTGCTGGTGTCGGGGCCCAACGCGGGTGGCAAGACGGTCGCGCTCAAGACGGTCGGGCTCGCGGCGCTGATGGCGCGCCACGGGCTGCACCTGACGGCGGAGAGCGGCAGTGCGATCGGCTGGTTCACGGACGTTCGCACCGACATCGGTGACGCGCAGAGCCTCGAGAACGAGCTGTCGACGTTCTCGGGTCACATGCTGAACCTGCGCGAGCTGCTCGCATCGGCGCGCCCGGGCTCGCTCGTCCTCGTCGACGAGATCGCGGTCGGCACGGATCCGGAGCAGGGCGCCGCGCTCGCGCAGGCGGTGCTCGAGGCGCTCGCCGCGAAGGGCGCTACCGGCATCGTGACCACGCACTACGAGCGGCTGAAGGCGCTCGGCGCGACCGACCCGCGGTTTGCGAATGCGTCGGTCGGGTACGATCTCGCGCGGCTCGAGCCGACGTTCAAGCTGTTCCTGGGTGCCCCGGGCAGCTCCGGGGCGCTGGCGCTCGCGACGCGAGTCGGCATCACGCGCGACATCGTCGAGCGGGCGCGCGAGCTCATGGGGCCGCAGGTCGCGAAGGTGGAGGATCTCCTCGCGAGCGTCGCAGATCAGCGGCGGCGCATCGAGGAGGAGCGCGCGGCGCTGCTCGCGGAGCTGGAGGCTGCCGAGGCGGAGCGAGCCGCGAGCAAGGCTGTCCGCGAGCGCTCCGCGGTGCGCTTCGAGAAGCAGATCCGCGCGGCACACGCGGAGGCGATCGCGGCGCTCAAGCAGGCGCGGCGAGAGATCGATGACGTGCGGCGCGAGCTCCGGGCCCGGCAGTCCACGCTGACGACGGAGGACCTGCGCGACGCGACCCGCGCCCTCGTGGCTCCCGGCGGTACGGTCGCGCAGCACGAGCCGCGCCGCGCCCTGCCACCGGGCACCACGCCGAGGCCCGAGCAGCTGGTGCCGGGTGCGCTCGTGATCGTGCCGAGCCTCGGCCGTGCGGAGGTGGTCGCGAAGCTCGCCGACGACAAGCTCGAGATTCGCGTGGGCTCGATGCGCTCGATCGTGCCCGTCGCGGGCGTGCTCGCGGACTCGCACCGGAACGCGCGGCGCTCGGGGATCCCGACGCGAGCCAAGGCGGAGGCAGGCGCCGAGGCGGGGCCGGCGATGGCGGGCGGGCCCGCGGCCGCGACCGGCGTGCCCGCGGGCGAACGCGCGGGCGCGCGTACGGTGGAGACGACGGTGGACGTGCGCGGCAACCGCGCGGACGAGGCGGTGACCCAGCTCGACCGCTTCGTCGACGAGTCGCTGCTCGCGGGACGCGAGACCGTGTTCGTCATCCACGGGCACGGGACGGGCGCGCTGAAGACCGCGGTCCGCGCCCACCTGAAGACGCACAAGGGGATCGCGACGCAGCGAGCCGGCGAGCCGAACGAGGGCGGCGACGGCGTGACCGTCGCGGTCCTGCGCTGACGCGCCGGGCTCGACCGAGCCTGATCGAGCGCCGCTAGTTTCCGACGATGCGAAAGAACAGCGTGTAGGAGCTATCGAGCTCCTTCGGGATCGGGAGCGCGAGCTTTGCGACCTGCGGCTCGATGCAGCGGATCGCGTCGGCGAGCGCGGCCTGCGGCGGGATCTCGGTGTCGACCGGCTCGACCTGCACGTAGAGCCCGGGTGGCGTGCGTGGCGGCGGAGCGCGCGGGGACCCGTGGGGCGTGGCGAACGGAGCCTCGAGGTCGAAGATGTCCTCGCGGTGCTGCAGCGTCGCCGCGGGCGCGGACCGTGGCCCGAGCTTCGTCGTGCGCACGCCGATCACGGTGTACGGCAGCTTCGCGAGGCACGCGCGCAATCCGGGCATCGCCTTGCGGATCACGGACTCGGCCACGCCTGGCAGGATCGGCGCGTTGCCCGATAGCTTCTGCACGTACTCCGGGAACGCGACGCGTGCGAGCTCGGCGATGTGGTCCTCGGCGCGCTTGCGCCACGGGCTGTGCGGCGCGAGCTGCAAGAACTTGCGGAAGTACGCCAGGGCGGCCTCGCCGTTCGGAGTCTCCTGCGCCGCCGATGCGAGCCCGAGCAGGTACATCCCCTCGCCGAGGCCGAGCAGCGGGAGCGACGGCGCACGCAACACCCCGAGCGAGCGGTCGCTCGCGAGCGCGATCCGGGCCTGCTCGAGCGCATCGGCGGGGCGGCGCATCCGATCGTACGCGCCGGCCAGCAACCACCGCACGAGCGGGGCATCGTTGATCTCGCGCGCGGCATCGAGCGCCGCGACCGCCTCGTCGAGCTTGCCCATCGCGATCCGCACCTCGCCGAGCCGCATCCACATCTCGCCACTCGCGGCGCCGCTCGCCGCCGCGTCTGCGAGCGTGCGCTCCGCGAGCGCATAGCGCCCCGCTCGGGCCTGGCACAGTCCGAGCTGCCGGAGCAGCTCGAGGCGATCCTCGGTGGCATCGGTGCTCGCGCCGCGCTGGGGTTCGGGCGCGACCGCCTGTGCGCGGGTCCACGCCGCCGCGAAATCGTCGGCGCAGGTCGGCCAGTCCTGGAGGAGGAGCCCGGCCTCGCCCCGCAACCGGTAGGCACGTGGGTCCGCAGGCAGGAGCGCGATCGCCTCGTCGAGTTGCTGTTCCGCCGCCGCCGCGTGGTCCGGAGAGCGCGACTCGAGATCGGCACGCGCGCTCGCGAGCATCGACTCGTACGGCCCCCGCTGCGGATCACTCGCCGCGTCCCAGAGGTGCGAGACCTGCTCCTCGACCGCGTCGACGTCGACGGGTGCCGCGGGATAGCGCTTCGAGTCGGCGCCGGCGGTGCCGGTCAGGAGGGCGAGGATCGCGCCCAGCGTGCGCAGGGCAGGACGGCGGGCAGCGCGCGGCGTGCTCACGGCAGGTCCCAGAGCTCGATCGGGGGGGCCGCCACCGCCTTCGCCGTGCCGAGGCGCGCGGACGTGGCGGTGATGTGAGCTCGCGCGCGGGGCTGGTACTGCGGGTGGGCCCCACTCTCGAGGTACGCCTGCCAGTACCGGAGCGCGCTCGCATCGTGACCGAACGCCTCCTCCGCGAGCGCGAAGTAGTAGAACTGCTCGCCGACCGGCACGAAGAACGTGGTGCCCTCCTCGACGCGCCGCCGGAACGTCGCGTAGCTGTCGATCCCCTGGTCGGTGATCGTCTCGTGCGCGCGGCTGGTGCGGCCGTCGCGATCGAGGGCCACGGCATAGCCGAACCAGGTGGAGGCATCCGTCCCCCCGCTGGCGCGGAGGGCCTCGCGGTAGCCGTCGATCGCGCGATCGAGGTCGCCGATCATCATGTACGTCTCGGCGAGGTTCGCCCACGCGGTCTCGGTGTAGTCGGGGTCCACCTCCGCGCGGACGAGGTACGCCTCGTAGTCCCGCGATGCGGCGCGGAAGTGATCCATCGTGGCGAGCCGCGTGTGGAGGAGCGCGCGCTCGAACAGCACGCTGCTGTCGCCAGCGGAGAACCGCGGGTCGAGCGGGGCGCGCGCCTCGGCGGCATCGAGCGCGTCGATCGTCTCCTGCGCGATGGCGCGGTCGATGACCTCGTAGCCGGCCTGACAGTCCCGCAGCGGCGACTGCGTCCGGAGCTGCCGCTGATCGGCGCACGAGTCGAGATAGAACGAGTACAGCGTCTCCGCGACCCGGAAGTACGGCTCCGCGAGCGTCGGCCGGCTCGTCGCCGCCCGGCGATACGCATCGATCGCGATGCGAACCTGGCGCTTTTTTTCGCTGAGCGAGCTGCCGTACGTGTTCGCCTGCGCGACGTGCTCGTCGCCCGTGCGCACGGCGGCGTCGTACGTGGCAAGGAGCTCGGCGTCGGCCGTGGACTGCACGGCGCCGTCCCACACGCTCGCGTCGGCGCGGCCGCCGTGGCCAGCCGGGCCGACGGAGCCGACGATCGCGAGCACGGCCGCGAGGGCGAGCGCGCCGGATCGGCTCACGGCACCCCCGCGGGCTGGGCGGGCGCGGAGGACACGGGGGCGACCGGCGGAGGCTCGTCGACGGCTCGGGCGCGCGCATCGAGCAGGGCGACGTGATCGAGCGCGCGCGATCGCCAGGCGGCATGCGGTACCGCGGCGTACGTCAGCCACTCGGCGCGGGCCTCGACGTACTTGCCCATGGCCTCGTACGCGAGCGCGCGGAAGTACTCGAGATCCTCCGCAGGCACGAATTCGACGCGATTGAGCTCGTCGCACAGATAGCGCGCGAACATCCCGGATCCGCCCTGCGTGAGCATCGCGCGCAGGCTCGAGAGCTGGTCGAACGCGGCGCCGCGGAGCTCGAGCCGGTCGTACAGCACCGCGAGTCCGAGCAGCACCACGGCGGCGCGATTGCTGCCGTACAGGTACTGCGATCCCGTCGGCGTCGCTGCGAGGTACACATCGATGGCGCCGGTGACGTCGCCCCTGGCGAGCAGCGCCTGCGCGAGGTCCAGCGTGGCGGTGGTCTGCGTGTGCTCGCGATCTCCGCGAGCGGGCGTGCCCTGCGTGTAGCGAAGGACCGCGATCGCTTCGTCGAGGGCACCGAGGCGCAGGTGGATGGCACCGAGGTGAACCAGAGCGTCGAAGTCCGCCTTCTCGAGCCCGACGAGCTTCACGTGCAGCTCGAGCAGCGAGCGCGCCTCGCCGATCTTGCCGAGCTCGTCCGCCGCGATGCCGAGCACGGCGATCGCATCCGCATTCGTAGGTGACAGCCGGTGCGCGTAGGCCGCGAGGTGGTACGCGTCGACGAAGTAGTGCTGCCGCTCGTCGACCGCGAACAGCGTGTCGTCGCTGCTCGCATCGCCGGGCCGATCGAGCGACTCGCGCGCGAGCGCGAGCAGCCTGGTGACGGCCACCGAGTGCGGCTCGATCGCCTCGACCCAGAACGTGGGCGGCGCGACCTCGCGGTCCGGAACCGGTGCCATGTCGGCGACCGCCAGGTTCGACCCGACGGCCGAACCCACGAGCAGCGGGAGCACCCACGGCCAGCGCACGTCCCCGAGTATGCAGGGGCCGCGCGGGGGATGCCACCGGGGTGGCGCCCCCCGCCGAGGGCGCACCACGCGGACCGGGTCATCAGCGCTTACCAGCGGTTACGGGCGCGAATGCGACATCCATGCCTGGCCCGGCGCTTGCTAATGCTGGCTGACTCGATGAGCGTGCCACCGTCCGTCCCTCGCAGCGTGCTCTCGACCGCGGCCGAGCTCCTGGCGCGCCGCCACTTTTCCGGCGCGATCGCGATGTGTACGGAGGGCCTCGCCGAGGCACCGAACCACGTCGGGTTGCTGCTCGTGCGCGCGCGCTGTCACGTCGCGCTGCGCCGGGGCCCCGAGGCGCAGAGCGACCTGCGCGATGTCATCACGCTCGACCCCGCGTGCGGGCTCGCGTATCGCCTGCTCGGCGAGCTCGCCGTGCGCCGCGACGAGAACGAGAGCGCCGCGATCTTCTTTCGCGAGGCGCTACGCCTCGACCCGAGTGACCAGAGCGCTGCCGACTGGCTGGTCGTCGTGGGCGGCGGGGCGCGGCGCGATCGCGCGTCGTCGACTCGCTTTGCGACCGGCACGAACCTCCCGTTCGACCAGGACGATCCGCCGACGCGGCCGGGGCGCCCCATCGCGCCGCTCCCTGCCGCGCCCGCCCGGCGGCTGCCGGCACCGTACGTGCGCGCACAGACTCCCGAGCTCCCGGGCTTCGGCGAGTACCTGGTGACCGCCGGCATCCTCAGCCTCGAGCGGCTCCGCGCCGCGCAGGCCTATCAGCGGTCGATGAAGGTCCAGCTCGCGACGGCGATCGTCACGCTCGGCCTCGCGACCCCGCAGCGCATCGAGCACGCCGCCGTCACGTATCAGTCGCAGTCGCAGCGATAGGTCACGGCGCCTTCACGGCGCCTTCAGGGCGATCGCGAACTGCTCGCGAGGCAGGTCGAAGCGCGCGTCGAGCTCGAGCGTCCAGATCGTCTCCGCCAGGCAGTGCGCGAATGGCGACGGATCCGCGGTCGCGACGTCGACGATCTCGGCGCGGGTCGTCTCGACATCGAGGTGGACGAGCCAGCCTGCAGCGGGATGGTACTGGGCCACGCACGCGCTCGCGCTGATGAGGCTCGCCAGGTCAGGCGCTTGCCGATGCGGCTTTCGCAGCATGCCGCCGCCGCTGCAGTAGCCCGACCCGCTTCCGGATCCGTGGCCGGTCAGGAACCCGATCGTGGAGGGGCGCGTGCCGGGCTCCGCCGCGACGTACGACGTCACCGGCGAGACCGCGCGACCCTGCAGCGCGACCCTCATCATCTCCTCGGGTGAGAGGTCCTGGTGCTCGTCGGCGCCGAACACGAACGCCGCCGTCGAGCGCGCAAAGGCGGGCGTGGTCTCGAGCGTGCGCGTCACGGGGACGCTCCAGAGCTCGCCGCGGAGCACGACGCGCGGGGCCACCATCGCGCCGTGCTCGAACAGGCGGATGCCATCGCCCTCGTGCAGCACGTGAATATCGACCGTCGCGCCGGTCACGGCGAGGTTGTCGATGCGCGTCGGCCGCACGAGCTCGAGGACGACGGGCACGAGGTCCTTCGGGGCCTGGGCGGGGAGCCCGCTGATGCGCGCGAGGATGCCGCGGTGCTTCGTGGCGAGCGGCGAGAGCACGTTGGCGTCCTCACGATCCAGGGTCGGATGGGAGTCCTCGACGAGCTGCGGCACCACGACATGCACCACGGTGTCTGGCGACAGCTTCGCGAGAGCAGCGAGCGCGAGCGGCGTGGAGAGCGAGCTGCGCACGAGCTCGTCGGTCAGCATCACCAGCCTGCGCGGACCGCTCCGGTTCGCGAGCAGCTGCGTCGCGAGCGCCGCGCCCTCGTCGAGCGCGCTCCCGTTCCCGAGCGCGAACGCGCCCACCGCATGCGCTGCCGCGAGCCGGGCACGGACGTCCGCGGCCGGCACGAACGCTCCGAACACGCGCGTCGCGTGTCGACGGTACGTGACGACCTCGACCACGGCATCGGGCACGTGCGCGAGGTACGCGGAGAGGATGGCGAGCTGCGCGTCGACGTGCGCGTCCCCGGCGGAGAACGACGTGTCGATCACGAACACGATCTGCGCGTGCGCAGGGACCGTGGAGAGCCGTGGCGCGACGTCCACCTCGAGGCGCCCGAACGCGTGCTCCGTCGATGCGATCACGCGACCGTAGCGGCCCTGCCATGTGGTGAACACCGGCGGCTCGACGCTGATCGTCGCGACGCCAGCCTCGCCGTCGTGCTCCGGCGCATCGGGGATGAACACGGGCACGTCCGCGGCTGCGAACGCGACCGCCGCCTTCCCCGTGCCGAACGCCAGCGACCACTGATCGATCGATCCGGTGTCGAGCCCCGCGTGGTCGCTCGCGATGAGGCGCCAGGTTCCCGCGGCCGTGGTGCCGGAAGGGAGCGCGAGCGTGCGCGTGCTCCGCAGCGCGTTCGTGCCGCCGCCGGCACGCTCCATCAGCGGGATCACCTGGTGCTGTGGCGTCACGAGCACGACCTCCAGGTCGCCCTGGTAGGTGTGGGCGATATCCAGCATCAGCGACACCGTCGAGACCGGAGCCGACGTGGCCTTGGAGGCCGGGACCTCCAGCGAGCTCGCCACGGAGCTCGCGCCGGACTCGGCCGGGACCACGTCCTCCCAGGGCTGCCGCGCGGGCGGGACGAGCACGATCGTCGTGTCGGGCGCGACGCGCTGCCCGTCGACGCTGACGAGCGTGGTCGCATCTCCCCACGCGGGATGCATGGTCACCGTCGGCGTCGCGAGCGGTCGCGAGCCGGCGGCAGTCGAGGCACTCGCGCTCGCGGCTGCATCGACGCGCGGATACGAGAGCCAGTACTTCCCGGCGGCGTAGCGCGTGGGGACCGTGAGCGTGTACTCGACCGTCGAGACCGCCCCCGGCATCACGGGGAAGACTTGCAGGTACAGCTTGTCCGCCCACTGCCACTGCAGCAGCGCCGGGTCCTTGGGGGCATGGGCGCCGAAGCCAGTCATCTCCTGATAGAGCGCGGCCGCCGCGCCGCGCTCCATGAGCTCGCCGTCGTACCAGCGGTCGTGCGCGCGGATGCGCAGACCCGTCGCGGCGGCACCGGCCGGCAGATCGATCGCGAGCCCCGCTTCGTCGGCGACCTTGCCGAGGTTCGCGAACTGTCGCCGCACCTTGTACGTGGCCACGCCGTTCGCGATCGAGATGTCGACGCTGTGCGAGACCTCGCTGAGAAGCTGGCCGCGCGTGGCGGTGAGCTCGTCGGCCTGCACCGCTGCGGGTGTGGCGAGCATCGCGATCGCCACGAGTCCACGCCACACCCGTCTACCCATGCAACCCATGCAACCCATGCAACCCATGACACCGCGCGGTATGGCGAGGTTCCGGATATCCGGCGGCGGCCGCGGCCTGTGCGGACGCGCGCGGGAGCCCGTTGTGTATGGTGCCGGCACGCACGTGGAGAGGGCCCGCAGCATTCGCGCACGCACGTGCGAGGCGGTACTCGTGGGTGCGCTGGCGGGCAGTGTCGAGAGCGCGCGTGCCATGGTCGCGGCGGGGCGGGGCGGGCTCGGCGCCGGCCTCGTGCTCGCGGCGCTCGCGACGGTGGGCTGGGTCGCGGTGGCGATGATGGTCGAGGTCGCGCTCGCGGGGCTGCAGCAGCTCTCCGTGATCGCCGCGTGGCGGGATGCGCTCGCGAGCTCCACGGGGAGGGCGGTCGCGATCTGGCGTGGCGCGCTCGCGCTGCTCGCGACGCTGCTGCTCGGCTGGGTCGCCTACCGCGTCGGTGCCCACGTGCACGTCGCGTTTCGCTTCCGCGATCCGGAACCGGTGGGGCTCCTGCTCGCATGCCTGAACCTCTCGATCGTCGCGGCGGTGCTCCTCGTAGCGGGCGCGATCGATCGGCGGGTCGCGCCCCGACTCGCCGGGGTGCGCGTCGACGGCCGCCGCGCCGTGATCGCCGGACTCGCGGCCGCGCTGCTCGGCGTGGTGCTGCCCGTGGCGGTGGTCGCGTGCGCGGTGCCGGCCACGAGCAGGGCGGGTGTGGTGCCCGCGGCGCTGTGCGTGACCGCGTGTGTCGCCGGGCGCGCGCTCGGGCTCGGAGCGCGGCGCGGAGCAGGACTCGCGGCCGTGGGCCTCGGCGTGCTCGCGATGCTGGGCGTGATCGCGATCCGCGGTGCCGAGCTCGCGCGTGGGCTCGCGGTCGAACAAGGTACGGGCAGCCGGGTCGTCGTACGACGGCTGTTCGCGCTCGCGGATCGTGACGGGGACGGGTATCCCGGCCCCCTCGTCGGCGGCGCCGACTGCGATGACAACGACCCTCGGCGGTCGCCGGCCGCGATCGATGTTGCAGGCAACGGGCTCGACGAGAACTGTACCGGTGCCGACGCGCCGCTCGCGCCGGCGGTGAGCCGCGACGTCGTGGCCGCCGCGCCGGCCGGTGAGGCAGCGGTGGCGAGGCCTCTCGACATCGTGCTGATCTCGATCGACGCGCTCCGGGCCGACCACCTCGGGGCGTACGGTTACGCGCGCCCGACGTCGCCGCAGCTCGATGGCTTCGCGGCCACGGCGGTGCGGTTCGCGCGGGCGTACACGGCGAGCCCGACCACCCGACACGCGCTTCCGGCGCTGCTCGCGGGTCGCGCGGCGACGCTGATGCAGCGCGGTCCGGATCCGCATCAACTCGCCGAGGTGCTCGCCGCGGCGGGCTACGCGACGGCCGCGATCCTCTGCTGCGATCCGCTGATCCGCGAGGCTTCGCTGCGTGGCTTCGCGTCCGTCGACGCGTCCCCCGAGACGTTACGCATGCAGCGCGCGGGGCTGTCGAACGCCGATGCGGTGACGGCGACGGCGCTGCGCTGGCTCGGGCGGCCCCGCACTGCGCCGTACTTCCTGTGGCTGCACTACTACGACCCCCACTACCCGTATGTCGCGCCCGAGGACCCGACGCGCTTCGGCACCGCCGACCTCGATCGCTACGACGGCGAGATCCGGTACCTGGATGGCCAGCTCGCCCGCGTGCTCGCGGCGCTCGATCCGGCGACGACCATCGTCGCGCTCACCGCCGACCACGGCGACGAGTTCGACGAGCACGGCATCCGGTTTCATGCCCGCAGCCTCTACAACCAGGTCACGCGCGTTCCGCTGCTCGTCCGCGCGCCGGACGTCAGGCCCCGCGTGGTCGACGTCCCGGTCAGCCTCACCGATGTGGCTCCCACGCTCCTCGACCTGGTCAGCATCGCGGTCCCGCCCGAGATGACCGGCCGCTCGCTCGCCCCCGCGCTCCGCGGCGCCACGCTTTCACCCGCGCCCGTGCTGCTCGAGCTGTCTCCCGATCGGCAGATCGACCGCGACCTGGTCGGCCTGATCGCCGGGGCCTACAAGCTGGTCTGGGACCGCGAGGCGAATGCCTTCACCCTGTACGCGCTCGACGATGCGACGGACTCGCGCGAGCGGT
>JAYSYE010000323.1:0-15169 GCA_043716635.1 Deltaproteobacteria bacterium
GCGTCTGCCGAGGCCGGGCGCAGCTCGCCGAGCTTCCGCGCGATCAGCTGGCTCTGCTGGACCGCGTTCGTGAAGGAGATGAACGTGTGCGAGTTCTGGCTGTCGCCGTGCGCCGACTTCAGCAGCGGCGTCTCTGCGTTTGCCTCGATGACGAGGAGATGGGCATTGCCCGACGCCTTGATCATGTCGCGGATGAAGTCGTCGTGGCCGATCCCGTTGATCACGATCGCGTCGAGCTTCGCGAGCTTCGCGATGTCACCGGTGGCGGGCTGATAGTTCCCCGCATCCACGTCGGGGGGCAGCACTGCCACCACCTCCGCGCCGGGCACGCCGGCGATCACGTTCGCCGTCCACGAGTAGTAGGGATGGAGCGTCACGCCGACTCGCAGCGGACCGGTCGCCGTGGTCCCGGCGGCGGCAGCGTCGACCGTGGCCCCGGTGGCCGCAGGCGCCGTCGGGGCAGTCGTGGCCGTCGAGCCGGTAGGCGCTGCCGCGGGCTGCTGCTCGCTCGAGTCTTTCGGGCCCTTCGAGCATCCGGCGCCGAGAACCACGGCGACGGCCGCAGCGAGCAGGGCAGGTAGTACGTGAGTCGCGTGACGCATGTCGCGACGGTACGCGCGATGAGCGGTCGTGGCCCACTGAATCTGCGAGCTGCGCTGCGCACGAGCGCGCGCCGCCTCGGGTCCTACGACGGCTTCGCGCTCGCGGCTGGCATCTCCGGTGACTTCGCCGGTGGCTTCTCGACGGGCTTGGCATTGTCCGCGGGCTCGATGCGTGAGCCGTGGGTGCGCGCATAGACCTGCGTGAGCTCGGCGCCGAAGAACAGGATCTGGGTCGAGTAGTAGACCCAGATCACCAGCGCGACCACGGAGCCAGCCGCTCCGAACGGCGAGGCGACGGTCGAGTGGCCGAGATAGAGGCCGATGAGGAACTTGCCGAGCGTGAACAGCAGCGCCGTCGCGAGCGCGCCGATCGACACCACGAGCACGAGCAGCGGCGACCGGCGGGAATCCCGAGCTCAGACGACCGCCATCAGCATCGACTGCTTGGCCTTTGCCGCGTCCTCGTACAGGACCGTGAGCGACAGCAGCGCCTCGGAGAGCTCCTTCAGCTCGACCGATTGCTTCTTCGCGACCTTCTCCCGCAGATAGGCGGGGTCATCCTCGGCACCGGCGTCGTCGCCGTAGTTGCCGTGGATGTTCTTGCCGGCGAGCGTCTCGAACTTGTCGCGCACGTGCGTGGGCGTCAGGGCGGCGAGCGCCTTGGCAACCTCGGCGACGCGCGCGGGAGCCATCAAGCGAGCCTTGTGGGACCCGGGCAGCCTCTCCCCGGTCCGCAGGAGCACGGCGTCACCGAGCACGGCGTGCTTGCCCTCGCCGAGCAGCACGTCGAGCGCGTGCCACGTGTTGCCCAGATCGAGCAGACCCGGAATCTCGCTCTCGTGGCGAGCATCGAGGAGGTCCTGGAGGACCTCGGGGTCCTCCTGCAGCATCGCGAGGCGCTTGGCCGACAGCGCACAGAGGATCGCATCCATTCCCATGACAGCTACTCCGTTGCTTTGTACGAGAACCGCGCGGTAACCGCGCCTTTCTTCCCAGTCCCGACCTTCACCGTCATCGACTTGCTGCCCAGCGTCGGGTGCCACGCCTCGAGCGTGTAGGTCCCGGGCGGCAGCCCCGTGATCGCGAACACGCCGTCGGTGCCCGTGACCGCGAAGTACGGCGAGTCCTGCACCACCGCGTACGCGTGCATCCACGGGTGGACATCGCACTGCACCTCGATCACGTCACCGGGCGTCGGCGGCACCGCGAGCGCGAGGTCCTTCGCCTTTGCGGGCTGCGGCTGGTTCCAGAGCGGCTTGCCTGCCACCGTGCCGCGGACGTTGTGGAACGTGCCGTCGCTGTTGCGGACCGCGAGCGTCTGCCCGACGACGAGGCCCTGCACGCGAGGGGAGTACATGCACTCCTTCTGCACGAGGAGGGCCGGGCCAGGCGTGGACGGTGACGCGGGGGGGGCCGCCTGGAGCGCCGGCAGCGTGCCGGTCTTGATGCGGACGAGGACGTCCTTGAGCTTGCCCTTCGTGACCACGACGTCCTCGGCGAGCCGAGGTGTCTTCTGACAGTACGGGTCGCTGTCGCGCTCCAGCAGCGGCCGGTCGGGGGCCTCGCCCTCGAAGAGCACGGTGCCCCGGATGGCGCCGGAGCTGGCGGGTGTACGCGTCACCTTCGCCGCGGGCGCGGTGGCCTGCTTCGAGGCGGCCGGATCGGCGGCGGCGGCGCTGGCGAGCAGCACGAGCGAGGTCGTCAGCGTGAGGAGGATGCGAGTCATGCGGGACCGTTGGACGCAGGCGCCGGCGGCTTCTTCACCATGCCACAGGTGCCGTGTGCGGGCGCCCCTGAGGGGTATCATGGCGCCGTGGCAGAGAGTCCCCCCGCGCCGGGTCCACTGGAGGGAATTCCGCCTGCGCTGCGAGCCCGGCTCGGCGAGTTGCTCGCGGTGCTTCCGACGCGTGGTCAGCCCCTCGACGGCTCCGCCGCGGAGCGCCTGACGCGCGTGCTCGCGGATGGCGAGCCCTGGCTCGGCGCCGAGCCCGCGCTCGCGGAGCTGGGGGTGTGGATGATCGAGCCGCGCCACACGGTCGAGCTGCGGCGGCGGGGCTGTACGTGGCTCGCGATGTTTCCGACCCCCGACACCGTGAAGCGGCTCGCCGCGCTCGCGGCCGCCGCGGCCACCCCCTCGCCGGTGCGCGAGCAGGCGATCTGGTCGCTCGGATACCGGCAGGTCCGCGCGCTCCATCCCAGCACTCGCTGGACCCCCGACGCCGTGCAGCTCGCCGACGAGGCCCTGTACGCGCTCGCGGATGCGGCGAACCTGGTCGGATCGATCGGGAGCGATCAGCTTCCCCAGGCGCTGCGCCACGTGCAGGCCGACGCGATGGCCGCCGTGTTCGCGCGGGCGCCGGGGCTGTGGGGAGCCGCGCTCGAGTGCTTCGCCACGCCGCCGCTCGCGCGCGTGCTGTTCGTCTCGCTCGACGACATCCCGCCGCAGCACCGCATGCGTGCGCTCCGCCTCATCGGCGCGACCCTCGGCGCGGAGGCCGTGCCGCTCCTCGTGACGCGGGCCGCGCTCGCCCCGCTCGAGCAGCGCATCGAGATGTTGCTGCTCGCCGTGGCGCTCGGTGGCGAGGCGCAGCTGCCGGCGCTCGAGGATGCCCTGCGCGGCACGCAGCTGGTCGAGCGCGTGCGCGATCGGGCGCGCTGGCACCTGCAGCACAAGGGCGTCGTGCCGACGGTGCGCGGCCTGAAGATCGCACGGACCACGACCGTGATCGCGCCCGCGGAGCGAGCCGCCGCGTGTGCGCGCGGCGCGGATGATCTGGCGGCGTTCGCGCGGTTCGCGCGCCACGCCGAGCCGTACGTCTACACGCTGTGGGCGTGGCTCGTGCGTGGCGCGGGCGATCCGGCGCGGGCGCGCGAGGTGGCGGCCGCGCATCCCGAGTCACAGCGCATCGTGCGGGACCTGTACTTCGCAGAGCTCGCGCGGCGAGGCCGCTACCAGCAGCTCGCGGCCGCGGCGAGTGTGGTCGGGGGCGCGGACGTCGGCGCGCTCCAGCTCGCGATCGCCGGACGGCCGCTCGCGGCGCTCGAGCTCGCGGCGACGGTGCGCGGGCAGAGCGCCGAGCTCGCGTGTGCGCGAGCGCTGGCCTGCTATCGAGCCGGTCGTCCGGACCTGACGACGCGCATCCTCGTGGAGGACCTGCCGCAGCCGGAGGCCACGGGCGACGCCGTCGCCGCGGACACCCTGGAGCAGGGCTTCCCCGGGCCGAACGAGCGCTGGCTCGTCGATCACGCGCCCGAGAGTCATCCTGCGCTGGCCGGGCTCGCAGGCGGACGCGCGGGTGTGCTCGCCCTCGCGCGCGCGGCCGCGCACGATGCGGATCCGGACCTGGCCTCGCTGGAGCCGATCGCCGCCGTGACTCGCCGGCTGGGACGCGGGATCGCCGGCGCGACCGTGTATCTCGCTGGCGAGTTCAAGTTCATGAACCGCGACTCGATCGCGGCGGCGCTCGAGCGTGCGGGGGCGCGACTCGTCGCGGGGCCGTATCCGGGCACCGACTACTACGTGCACGGCGACCGCTGCCTCGTGGCCACGGTCGCGCAACTCGAGCGCCTGGGTGCGCGGCGGCTCCGTCGCGAGGAAGTCGAGGCGCTGTAGTGCCTGCACTGCGCAAACCGCACCGCATCGGGGTGCTCGCGCCGATCTGCGGCTTGCACGGGGCCGATGGGGCGAACGAGCGCGAGGCGAGGGTGCTCCTGTGGGTCGCGGTGATCGAGGCGTGTCAGCGGCATCCCGGCCTCGCGGTCTACGATGCGGAGTCCACCCCGCTCGTGCCGGTGGACGGCCACTTCGCGCCGCAGTACGCGGCGCAGGGCGCGACGCCCACCGATGCGTTCTGGGGCACGACGCGACGCGACGAGCTCGTCTGGCTCGAGCTCGAGCTCTCGAAGCCCGCCGGCCTGCGCCTGCACTCGCTCGCCTTCGCCGGCACGCGCCAGATCTTCGAGGCGCCGGCGACGATGCCGCTGGGTGATCAGATCCAGCACGTGATCACCGCCTGGCTTCTGGCGCGAGAGCTACCGGCGCTGCCGAGGCGCTTCGAGGCGATCACGGGAGAGGCCGTCCTCGCCGTGGTGCGCGCGCTCGCGCCGGTGCTCGCGGAGCATGCGCGCGCATGGACGCCCCCGGCCTCGCTCGCGGCGTGGGCGGGTGACGCCGCGCTCCTCGACGATCTGCCCGCGGATGATTCCGCGGGCCCCGAGCAGGCCGCGGATGCGGACCGAGACGCGGCGACGATCGACGTCGACGTCGAGGGCGATGCCGGTACCGGTCCCGAGGCGACCTCCGAGCACACGCTCGAGCCGCCCGGAGTGCGCTCGACGACGGCGCGACTCGCGCGGGCTACGGCCAACCGGCTGCCGCCGGGGTTGCGGGTCGCGGCGCTGCGCGTGCTCGAGCTCGCGCTGCACGAGCCTCTCGGCGATCTGCTCCTCGCTGCTGACCTCGAGCACCCGCAGGCGCTGTTCGCGCGCTTCCTCGGCAAGCTCGGCCGCCAGCGCGACTTCGTGCTCCTGCGCCGCGTGATTGCCGCTGCACCGGGATGGGCGCGGCCGTACACCGAGCTCGCCTACGGCACCGACCTCGACGAGCAGAACGACGACGATGACGACCCGGCCGCGCCGTCGGAGCTCGAGACGGTGGCCGGCACCGGCATCGCGGCGCTGTGTCGACCCGGGCACTTCGAGGTGATCGAGCGCGCATCCGCGCACCTGCGCGCCGACGGCCGACCGGACGAGGCGCTGCGCCTGCTCGAGCGCGGGGTGCGGATCCATGACCGCGAGGCGCGCGCGCATCTGGCGCTGCTCGTGGCCCACCCAGCCGCCAAGCGCCCCGGCACCTGGCTCGCCCAGGCGCAGCGCTCGGCGCGCACGCACGGCTGCCCGATGGACGCGTTCCTGCCGTGGTACCCGGACCAGATCCAGATCGACCTGCACGTGGCCGATGCGCTGCTCGCGGTGGGCCGGCTCGACGAGGCCATCGCGCTGCGGGCGAACCGGCTCGAAGGGCGCGAGGCCGAGTGGCCCCGGCACGCGCGCATCCTCACGAGCTGGCGCGGCGACCCGCGGATCGTGGCGACTGCCTTCGCGCGCGAGGCCCACTTCCGCGGCGATCCGGCGCGGGTTCTCGAGGGGCTGGGACATGCCGAGCCGCGCGACTCGTTCGAGGTCGCGATCCTCGTCGAGGCGCTCGTCGCGATGGGCCGCGAGTCGGAGGTGCCCCACGCCTGGGCCCGCCACGGCATCGGGCGCGGCCACGACGGACCGGTCGCGCGACTGGCGGCGGCCCGCGGGTTACTCGCCGCGGGTGAGTGGCGGCGCGGGCTCGAGGAGCTGTGGCGCGTCGAGCTCGGCGAGCCCGGTCGCGACGATCACGTGGCGGTCACGCGGTGCGGGTTGTTGCTCGCGTGCATGCCGATCGAGATCGCCGAGACCGCGCTCGCCGAGCGCATGGCTGCCGGCGCGACCGGTCTTGCACGGCGGATGGCGCGCGACCTCGCCGACTTCGCGCCCGCGGCCGCGCGCAGCGAGATCGTGATGCGCGCGCTGGGCTCCACGGCGTCGACGGCGCCGGATGCAGCGAGCCTTGCCGCGTTCCCCGCCGAGCCACACACGCGCGCCGTGGTCGATGCCCTGTTCGCGAACCTCGCCGGTGCCGAGGCGCCGCAGGTGCGGGCGGACCGCCTCGTCGACCGCTGGATCGAGGTCGTCTACGCCGATGCCGCCGATGACGACCCGGCGCGGCTCGCGCGCGCTGCCGCGTACGTCGCGGCGCAGGCACTCAGCCGCTACCTGGCGGCCACGACGGCGGCGCCGAGCCCGATCGCGGGCGCGCTCAGGATCGTGGCGGCAGAGGCCCTCGCGCTCGTGCGGCGGCACCGGGACTGGCTCGGCGATCGCGATGCGCGCGCGCTCCTCGGGGTGATCGAGCCGCTGCTCCGCAAGGTCGACCGCTGGCTCGGCATGGGGTGGCTCGCGGCCGTGGAGCGTAGCTGCGCGCTCGACGAGCGAGCCGGCGGCGATCTCGGCGGGTTCGTGCGCGATCACGCGACGATCGTCGCGCGCGTGCTCGGGCCCGAGGAGGAGGCGGTGCTGGCAGCGTCGGTCGCGCGCATGCATCGCGACCGCGAGCGTGGGTGGGAGAGCGCGACGGCGGCCCAGGCCATGCGCCTCGCGCTCCACACGGGCCACGTGGGGGTCGACGAGCTTGCCGACGCGGTGATCG
Organism: Deltaproteobacteria bacterium; assembly: GCA_043716635.1. Taxonomy (GTDB): domain Bacteria; phylum Myxococcota_A; class Polyangia; order Haliangiales; family Haliangiaceae; genus JABFXX01. Next base: position 6,841 of record JAYSYE010000323.1, read on the forward strand.
CCCAGCTCGCGACCGCAGCGATCGATCCGGACGATGCGATCGACGCCCTGACCACGGCCGCGTACCTCGCGGAGGGACGCAGCGCCGTGCCGGCGATCCACGCCGCGCGCGTGCTGCTCGATTCGCGCAAGGGTCCCGCCGCGCTCGCCGTGCTGACGCCCGGCCTGGCGGCCGCCGACGACGACGAGCGCGCGCACGCGCTGGACTCGCTCCGCGCGGCTTGGCAGCGAGAGCTTCCGGCCGTTCCGCTCGATGCGGAGGCGGCGGCGCGGGCGGTGGCCGAGGCGCGGGACCGCGGTGATCTGGCGCTCGCGGACCAGCTCGCTCGCTGGGCTATCGCGCTTGCTCCGGGCACGGCGGCGGCTCGCGCCGAGCTGCAGCGTGCGCACGAGCGCGAGCACGGAGCGCGCGGGACCACCGGCGTCTCGCCCGGCGCGGCGACGGGCGTGGCGACGGGCGTGGCGACGGGAGAGTCCGCGGGCAGCGAGGCCACGTCACCGCCGGCGGATGCCGGCGCCGCGCTCGCGTTCCAGCTGCTCGCGGCGGGCGACTTCGCGACCGCCGCCGTGGCGCTCGCCGGCAGCTCGTGGCGTGCGCGCCGGGCTGCACTGGCGGCGTCGGCGTTCCGCAGCTCGAGCGACAATCACGTCGAGGTGACGCCGCGCGCACGGGCCGCCGCCGCGTCGATGCTCGTCGCGACTGCGGGTCAGCTCGACCGCGATGCGGTGCTGTGCCGGATCGCCGCGCTCGACCTCCGCGAGGCGGCGTACTTCGCGCGCGACGTGCGACCGCGCCTCGGCGAGCGCCTGACCCGCGAGGCATTCGAGCGCGAGCTGCGCACGCGCTCCGGGACGATCTCCGAGGCACCGGCGGTGCGACCCGTGGCGTTCGTCGACCGCGTCGTGGTGCCGGGCGGCAAGATCGCACGCGCGAGTGACTACGTGGCGCTGCTCCACGACCTCGCGGCGCTGGCGCCTGCAGAGGCCCTCGCGCAGTTCGATCTCGACGACGATGCGTACCTCGAGGTCGCCCGAACATGGGCCGCTGCGGTCGACGCCGATCCGAGTGTCGCCACGCTGATCGCCGCCGGCCTCGCGAAGCGGTAGGAGGGTAAGTGGCGACGGGTGTCGCCGGACCGATATTCGGCTGGCATCCGGGAGGATGGCGAGACGCCTACTTCAGATCGTCGAACCCGCCGCCGTTGACGACGCGCGAGTAGCCGGCCGCGGTGAGCGCTTGCTTTGCCTTCGCGGCGCGGTGACCGGAGGCGCAATAGACGACCACCGGCTGATCCTTCGTCGCGACCTTGCGGACGTCGTCGAGCCGAGCCGGCAGCTCGTCGACCGGGATGTTCACGGCGCGATCGATGTGGCCGCTCGCGAACTCCTCCGGGCTGCGCACGTCGATCACGGCCGCGCCCTGCGCCAGCAGACTCCGCGCGAGTGCGGGATCCTTGGCCGCCGCGCCCGGCGCGGTCGTCGCCGTCGGAGCGGGCGGGGCCGCCTCGTGCTTCGCGCAGCCGGCAGTGGCGAGGAACAGCGTGAGCGAGACGGTCAATCGCAGGGACATCCTGGCGGCGTAGCACGCGCCGCACACATCCCGCTCCACGGAATGGGGCGTAGCGTATGTCGGGCGGCGAGCGTGATGCAGGCGCCGAGCTTCAGGCCGCACGACTCGACGAGCTTTATCGAGTCGAGAACGAGCTCAGTACGGGCGTGCCGGAGGCGATGCATGGCAGCGCTCAGGCTCCGGCGCCGCGGGCAACTCGCGTCGGTTTGCTGGGCGAGGACACGCGCCCGTAGCGGTCGACCCACTCGAGCAGCACCTTCGAACGAGCCACGGTCTCGACCGTGCCATTCGGGAGCGCGGAGCAACGGGCCTGCGCGTAGACCACGACCTCCATCGCACCGGCAACGACGAATCCGTAGGACATCGCGCGCTTCGACTTCGCATCGAGCACGATCATCGCGACCGCGCCCTCGGGAGGAACTGCGCGCAGTGTGACGGTCGTGGTCCCGCTACTCCCGCGCGGGCCTGCCACTCTGACGTGCGTGATGCGTTTCACCGCGGGTGCCGCGAGGCGGGCCGGCTGCTCGGCGACCGCGACAGTGGTGGCGGTGACCGTGCCGCGCGACGCCTTCCCGTCGAAGAGATCCGCCGTGGGCATCCCGGCGGGGAGTGCATATACGACGAGCCCCGGCGCGAGCGTACGGACGACGGGTGGCTCCGACCGCGTTCCCGACTGCAGAACCCAGGTTGGTTGCATGGCTTCGCCCTCGTTCGGTCCCGAGTTCGAGGTCGAGACCAGCAAGCCGCCACCCATCGGCGCGTCGACCCCCGAGTTCATGACGACCGGGTGCTGACTGGGAACGACGCACAGCGCCTGCGCGTCGGGCGCCGACCAGGCAAACGCCACGACGCCGACCGCCAGGAGTGTTCGCATCGGTGAGCGCATCGGTGAGATCGTGACACATCGCCCATCTCGAGTCATCGAAGGCCTTCGGGCCGCGCCGCGTGCGGCCGTCACGCGGGGGTCCCGGTGAGCGCTGACCGGAACTACTGGGTGCAACAGCCCTTCATTCCGCGCGGATGCCGCGAGTGCGCCCGCGGCATGACCACGAGCACGCCCGCGTCGAGCACCACTGACGCTCGGGGTCGGGCTGTCGGGCGGCGAGTACGTCGTGGCGGCGTCGCCGTTCTCCAGCGCCCGGTTTGTTGCCACGACCCGGGCGCTCTGGCTCAATGGCGAGGTGGGCGTCCAGTACGTCGTGGGCGGCGGCGTCTTCGTCGGTATCCAGCTCGGGTACGGGGCCGTGATCGCGCACGGTAAGGTACGCGACGCGGACAACCAGCCCACGCGCTTGCAAGACGACATGCTGCCGTCGCTCGGCGTCGCGATCGGTTACGCGTTCTAGGACGTTCCCAGGACGAGTCCCGCGATCGGCTACACGCTCGTGAGCCCGCCATCGACGACCATGACCGAGCCGGTCTGGAACGACGCGGCGTCCGAGAGTAGATACACCGCGGCGCCGGCGAGCTCGCTCGGCTGCGCGTGCCGGGCAAGGGGCGTTCGGTTGACGACGTGCTCGCGCAGCATCGGATTGCCCACGATCGCCGCGGCGAACCGGGTCTCCACGAGTCCCGGCGCGATCGCATTCACGCGCAGGCCCGAGCTCCCGAGCTCGAACGCGAGCGTCTGCGTCATGCTGATCACGGCCGCCTTCGTCATGCCGTAGATGCCCTGCATCGGTGCCGCGCGCAGTCCCGCGACGCTGGCGATGTTCACGAGCGACCCCGCGCCACCACGCGACTGCGCGTGCTTCACGAACGCGCGCGCGCAGTAGAAGTAGCCGCGGATGTTCACCTCGACCGTCTTGTCGATCGCCGCATCGGGCGTGTCGATCAGCGGCCCGAAGTGCGGGTTCGTCGCGGCGTTGTTCACCAGCCCGTCGACCCGGCCGAACCGCGCCACGGCGGCCGCGATCATCGCATCTACCTCGGACGCCTTGCCCGTGTGGCACGCGCTCGCGAGCACGCGCTCGGGCGGCAGCGTGGCGGCCACGCGGTCGAGGTCTGGCTGCTTGCGCGACGCGAGCACGACCGAGGCGCCGGCCTCGATGCACGCCCGCGCGATCGCCTCGCCGATGCCGCGGGAAGCTCCGGTGATGACGATGACCTTGTCGTTCAGCTGCATGGCCGCATCGTGGACGGACGGCGCCGCTGGGACCCCGCGGGGCCCCGGATTTCGCTAACGGCACGCCGCGCCTTGACGCGACGCATCACGCCGGCCATAAATGAATGAAGGTTCATTCAGATGGCCAACCAGAATTATTACAAGGCAAACCTCCGCGACCTCTCGTTCCTCCTGTTCGAGCAGTTCCATCTCGAGGAGCTGCTGGGGAAGGAGCCCTACCCGAACTGGGGGAAGGACGAGGTGCTCACCGTCCTCGAGGAGGCCTACGACTTCGTCAAGAAGTACTTCGGCCCGTACAACGCGAGCGGGGATCAGGAAGGCTGCCGGCTGGAGGGCGGTCAGGTCATCACGCCCACCGGCTACAAGGAGGGGTGGAAGGAGCTCTTCAAGGCGGGCTGGCGCACTCTGGCGGTCGACGAGAAGTACGGCGGCCAGGCCGGCCCGTGGACGCTCGCCATGATGGTCGAGGAGTTCATGTCCGGCGCGAACACCTCCCTGAACATGTACCCGGGGCTGACGCAGGGCGCGGCTGACGTGATCCAGCAGTGCGGCACGCCCGAGCAGCAGCAGACCTATCTCGCGAAGATGTTCGACGGCAGCTGGGCCGGCACGATGTGCTTGACCGAGCCGCAGGCCGGCTCCGACGTCGGCAGTGCGAGCACGACCGCGACGAAGCGCTCCGATGGCCGGTACGACATCCGCGGCACGAAGATCTATATCTCCGGCGGCGACCAGGACCTGACGCCGAACATCATCCACATGGTGCTCGCGCGCCTTCCCGACGCGCCTCCCGGCACGAAGGGCCTCTCGCTGTTCATCGTGCCGAAGGTCCGCATCGACGGCACACCAAACGACGTCGCCGTCGCCGGCATCGAGCACAAGATGGGCATCAAGGGCTCGGCCACGGCGCAGCTGGTCTTCGGCGAGGACAATGGCTGCATCGGGGAGCTCGTCGGCACCGTCGAGAACAAGGGCATGTCCCAGATGTTCCTGATGATGAACAGCGCCCGGATCGCGGTCGGTATGCAGGGGCTCGCGCTCGCGTCGTCCGCCTACCTCAATGCGCTCGAGTACGCGAGGGACCGCAAGCAGGGCAGCTCGATCAAGCAGTGGAAGGACGCGTCCGCGCCCCGCGTGCCGATCATCGAGCATCCGGACGTGCGCCGCATGCTCCTCGACATGAAGTCACGCGTCGAAGGCATCCGCGCCCTCGCGGTGAAGCTCACCATGCACATCGACCGCGCGGCGGCGAGCAAGTCGAGCGACCCGGCCGCCGTCGAGTATCACGAGGGGCAGGTCGATCTGCTCGTGCCGCTCATCAAGGCGTACGCCAGCGACCAGGCGTTCTCGATCTGCGCGACGGCAATCCAGGTCTATGGCGGCGCTGGCTACCTGAAGGACTGGCCCGTGGAGCAGTACGCGCGCGACTCGAAGATCTTTTCGATCTACGAGGGCACGAACCACATCCAGGCCATGGACCTTGTCGGTCGCAAGCTGATGCAGCGTGGCGGCGCCAACGTCCAGGCCTTCGGCAAGGACGTCGCGACGTTCATCGCGGCCAACAAGGAGCATCCGACTCTGAAGGACTCGATCGCCACGCTCGCGCAGGCTCTGGAGGCGTTGAACGCGACCGGCGCGCGCTTCGCGATGTGGTTCGGCGGCGGCAAGATGGAGATGGTGCCGACGGCGGCGAACCGATTCCTCGAGATGATGAGCGAGACGGTGGTGGGCTGGCTGCTCCTCGATCAGGCCGTGATCGCGGAGGCCGCGCAGGCGAAGCTCCCTGCCGACCACGCAGACCGCGCGTTCTATGTGGGCAAGCGCTTCGGCGCGCAGTATTTCGCGTCGAACGTGCTGCCGGGCGTGGCCGCCAAGGCGGCACTCATCGCGCGCGAAGATCGCACCGCGCTCGACATCCCGCTCGACGCGTTCGTTCCCGCGACGGCGTAGCGGTACGACGCGACGCGCGGGTCACTGCAAATCGATGTGGTGGTCCGCGGGGTAGCGGATCGACCGCTCGATCTGCTTGCCGCCCACCACGGCCGAGATCGTGTGCGGTCCGGCCTTCGGCGTGACGAGCACGCGAGGGCCCGTGCCCACCATCGTGTCGTCGAGGAAGACGGGCGTCGCGCCCTTCACGTCCACTGCGAGGCAATCACACATCGGCAGGAGCTCGTCGAACACGCGGAATGCGTCGGCGACATGCACGCCGAGGTTGAGGCTGCTCGCGGTCGTGGCGCCGCGCGAGACGATCGCGACCACGCGGCCGGTGCGGTCGAAGATCGGGCCACCCGAGTTGCCGGGGTTGAGCGGGATCTGCGTCTGGACGATCTTGGTTCCCTGCTGGTTCTCGTACAGGTTGGAGATCATCCCGATCGTGTAGGCCCAGACGCCGCCGAGGCCGTGCCCCACCGCGCCGACCCACTGACCGACGCGCAGATCCACCCGGCTCGCGAGCGGTAGCGTCGCGACCGCGCCGTCGACCGCCACCCGCAGCAGCGCCACGTCGAAGGCCGTATCGCGTGCGATCACCGTGGCGCGCGTGCGCTTGCCGCCGTACAGCACGACCGTCACTTGCTGGTCGCCTGCCACGACGTGCGCGGCGGTCAGCGCGAGACCATTCGCTGCGACGAAGAAGCCCGTGCCGAGCGACTTGTCGTCACCGATGAAGATCACCGCCGGTGCGACCCTGGCGAACAGCCTGGTCTGCGCGTCCTCCTGGTCGGCGAGCACGTCGGCGGCGGCCGTCCCGGATCCGACCGCGCCGAAGCGCATGACGACCAGCGTGACGACGAGCGAGACGGCGACCCCAGCACGCACCACCTAGAACTGCCCGCCGAGGACGAAGCCTCCACCCGCGGGGGTCACGACGGGCGCGAACCGGAGTGATGCGGTCGCCTGCTTCTTCTTCGCGTTGCGCTTGTCGACGAGCGCGATCGCCTCGTCGGCAGACAGGCCGCGCGGTGCGGGATGCGCGACCACCAGGTACACGCCGAGTGCGACGGCGCCAGCCGTCGCGCCCGTGAGCGCCCACAGGGTGCTGTGATCCTGGTGCGTCTCGACGCCGGTCGCGTAGTCGTACTTCGTCGACGGTGTTGCGAGCGCCAGGGTGCCGAAGGTGATGAAGCCGACCATCCCCACCGTCCCGAGCAGCACGCCGCGGGGGAGCCATTTGTTGCGACGGACGGACAGATCCCGATACCGAGTCGCCTCGGCCCTCATGTCGAGCGCTTCGTAGAGATCCGGCACGTCCGAGATGGGATGGCCGTCCTTCTCGAACGTCACGTTGTCGAACGTCACGACGCCGTACGTCGTGACGCCGACGATCTTCTGGCGCTGATAGGTCACGTCGCCCTCCGCCCCGCGCTCGCCTCCCGTCGCGCCGCTCACGCTCTGCAGCTCGTCGCGGGCCACGCCGTCGCTCGCAGCCCTGGGATTCGGGTTCTCCACGAGGTTCCTGCCGGGGACCAGCGTGAACGCGGTCGCGACCTGGCCTTGCGCGGCATACACGGTCACGACGGCCTTCGTCGCGCCACCCGACGGGAACACGCGCACGATCGCGACGCGCTTGATCGGCCGCGCGAACGCGAGCTTCACGATCTGCTCGTCGGACTTGTCGTCGACCCGACCGAGTGCGTGGGCATCGATGGCGAGCTCGATCGAGCTGCCCTGCAGCGCTTCCAGGAGGGTCGACGCGGCAGGCTGCGCGCTCGCGCCGACGCCGACGATCATCGTGATGCCGGTCTCGGGTAGGTACGACGCGGCGGCCGTCATCTGCGACCGGCTCCACGAGTCGGCGCGGGCGGGGAGGGTGGCGGTGGTCACGAGGGCGAGGGCGAGCAGCGTCTTCGAGAGAGTCATCTTGCCGCCCTAACGACTGGTCCCCCTCCAGGTCGCACATCCGGCCGAGTTATTCGCTAACCGCCCGCGATCACACGTCATCTCGATCGGGTGGAATCGATTCGAGGAGGCGCGGCGCCTCCGTCCGGATCAGCCGCAGCACGCTCTGGAGCTCGGTGTTGGCGAGCCCGAGCGTGGCCGACAGCTGTCCGCGCGTGGCCTCGGCCATCCGCGCGCGGGCGGCGTTGAGCCAGCGTGCAGCAGTGGCCCGATGGGTCTGATACATGCGCGCGATATCGTCGATCGACGCGCCGGCCGACAGGTTGAGACGCAGGAGCTGGCGCTCGCGGGGCGTGAGCTCGCCGACGGCGCGCAGGAACGCGCGCTGGAACTCCTGCGCGTACTGCGTTTTCAGCGCGCGCAGCTCCGGGTCCGCCTCGCCGACGCGAGCGTCCAGCGGCACGCCGTCGTCGGGTCCGCGGTCGGATCTGCCGCGGCGCAACGTCAGCGCTTCTCGAATCGCGGCCACGCGCACGAGGCCGCCGAGCCCGCCACCGAGGGCGTACCGCGCGATGGGAGCGAGCCCTCCGTCGGGCGCGACGAGGAGCTTCACGCGGACGCGCTGGGTGACCTCGTCGACGAACGACGAGTCGCTACCGAAGCGGCGCAGCGCCGAGGGGATCTGCGAGATGAAGTGCAGCTCGAACAGGCGCAGGGCCTCGGGATCTTGCCCGGCCGCGGCCCAGCACAGCAGCACCTCGCCCGCGTGGACCGTGGCGAGCAGCTCGTCGTCGG
>JAYSYE010000324.1:0-1556 GCA_043716635.1 Deltaproteobacteria bacterium
GCGCTCGCCGCGCGCGGGCTCGCCGTGATCTCGACCGACCAGGTCCTCCACGGCCCGCGCAACCCGGGTGGCAACCCGGAGCTCGACTACTTCAAGTTCATCAATCCCTACGCGATGCGCGACAACTCGCTGCAAGGCGCCGCCGACGCGTGGTCGCAGCTGCGGCTGGCCGACGGACTCGCCATCACCACGCCGACGCGGACGATCACGTTCGATCCAACCCGCGTGTACTGCTTCGCCCACTCGCAGGGCGGCCTGACCGCTCCGCCGTTCATCGCCCTCGAGCCGCGCGTGAAGGCGGCCGTGCTCTCCGGGACGGGTGGGCTGCTGTATCTCGCGCTGCTCAACAAGCGGAAGCCGTTCGACATCCCGACGCTGCTCGCCGGTTATCTCGGTGACGACCCGGTCGACGAGGACAACGCGTCACTCGCGCTGCTGCAGATGTGGGTGGAGCGAGCGGATGGCGCCAACTACGCGCCGCTGATGGTGCGCGACCCGGTCTCGATCGATGGCACGCAGAACGCGCCGCGCGACATCTTCCAGACCGAAGGGTTCACCGACAGCTACACGCCCAACGTGTCGATCGAGGCATTCGCGACCGCGCTCGGCTCGGACCTCGTGGAGCTCCCCGCGGCCGCGCCCGTGCCCGGCGTGAGGCTGCGGGGTCGCACCACGCTCGCCCCGCCGTTCGCGCACAACGCGAGCTCCCGCACCGGCGTGCCCGCCACGCTCGCGCTCGCCCAGTTCACCCAGCAGGCGAGCTCCGACGGCCACTTCGTGGTCTTCGACCTCGCATCCGCGAAGCGCATGGCGGCCGAGTTCCTCGGCACGCACGCAGCCACCGGCACCGCGACCGTCGTGACCCCCGCGCCGTAGCGTCGTGCTCCGCCATCCTTCGCGTGGGCCCGACCCGAGCCCGCGCGCGCCCCTACTCCGCTTCGAAGGCGCTCGCAGCCAGCATCAAAGCTTGGGCTCAATCGCTGGTTTTCGAGGTACTCGTGATGGTGATGCGAGGAACTGCTGCTTTCGTCATCGCGGGTATGGTCGCATTGCCCTGCTGCACGAACTCGATCGACTACACCCTCCGCGTCGGCTTCCCTGCAGACGTCACAGCCGCCACTTTCGAGGGGAGTGCCATCACCGATGGCTATACGTACATGCGTCAATTCGATGACGAGACGCAGACTAGCGCGTGGAGAGGCGTATCCCTGAGTTTTCTGCGAGACGGTTCACGCTACGACGCTGTGATCGATCGGCTTGCGTGTGAACCGCAGGGCCTGATCTCCGAGGAGGTGTACTGGCGGTTCGACTGGTACCCTGTAGATGGGTTCTCCTACGGGCCGGAGAGTGGGAGATGTCATAGCGACCACGGCACGTACGAGTTTGCGTCGCGCCTCGCCCTCGATGCTACTGACGTTCAGTATCCAGCAACGAGCGCAGGAGTCGTGACCCCGGCGCCGTAGCGCCGCGGGCTTGCCGCGCGCCGACGAGGATCGCGTCGGCCTCGCCGGGACCCAGGTGGTACGGGTCTGGGTCGCGCCCCGAGCTGTATGGGG
>JAYSYE010000325.1:0-1556 GCA_043716635.1 Deltaproteobacteria bacterium
ACCATGACGGCGACCGCGATCGAGGGCGCCGCGCGCATGCTCACCGATTTCGGCCTCACCGCGCAGCGTCCGTTCCGCGTCATCGATGCGGAGGGCGTACCGAGCGACGTGGCCGATGCGAACCCCGAGGTCCTGCGCCTCAATGCGCGCTCCCTCGCCGTCGATGGCGTGCGCGAGGTGATCTGGCGGCACGGCGCGGAGCTCGCCGACCTCCGCCGCCGCTCGCTGCTGAAGCGCCTGCTGTTCCTCTTCGCGTCCGCTCCGGGCAAGGTCTTCTCGAAGGAGTCGATCGTCCAGGCCGTCTGGAACGTCGAGTACCACCCGCTGCGCCATGACGCCGCGCTGTTCACGAACATCATGCGCATCCGGCGCCTGCTCGGCGAGGACGGCTCGGAGATCATCCGGGTGATGGAGGACGGCTACCGCTTCGTCCCCCCGCGCGACTTCATCTTCGTCATCTCGCGCTGACCTGCGTCGAGCTGATCGCCGAAACGACAACGCGCCGTCGGGGGACTACCCCGACGGCGCTTGGCCGACTAGCTCGGGCTCAGGCCCGAGCGCCGCGCCTGGTTAGTTCGCCGTGCCGGTGAGCTGGACGGCGGCGGTCGTGGTGACCGCGCCGATCTGCGCGCTGACGGACAGGTTCGCCGACCGCGTGCCCGCGGCGCCACTCGGCACGAAGCGCACCTGGATGTCGCACTGCGAGTTCGCCGCAAGGCTCGCCCCGCCGCAGTTGTCGGACACGATGGAGAAGTCCATCCCGGCCGAGTTCGACAACGTCGTCTGGATGAGCGACGTCGGCGAATCCGCGTCGTTACGGAACGTCACCGTGGTGACCCCGCTCGCGCTGCCGACCGCCACGCTGCCAAGCGCGACCGGCGTCGGCGTGACTGCGACCAGCGCCTCGTTGCCAGTACCCGAGAGCGAACCGGCGACCGTGCCGCCGTTCGTCGCCGACACCACGACGCTCGTGGTCTGGCTACCGAGCTGGGTCGGGTTGAAGAACACGCCCACCGTGCAGCTCGTACCCGGCGCCAGCGTCTGGGTGCCGGTCAGGTTGCAGGCGCTGTCCGCGGACGAGAACGTGAAGTTCGCCGTGTTCGACAGCGTGAACGCGATCGGCGACGTCGTCGCGGATCCGACCGCATTCGCGACCGTGTAGACCGTCGCAGCGGTGTCGGTGGCGCCGATGGCACGCGAGCCGTCATTCAGCTGCACGCTCGGCGTGATCGACAGCGATCCCGGGTTGACGCCCGTGCCCGCTGCCTGGATCGAGTAGACGCCTGGGCCCGTGAAGTCGAGCCGCGTGTCCTTCACGCCGGTCGTCAGCGGGCGGAACGCGATGGTCACGTCACACGACGCGCCCGGCGCGAGCGCGACGTTCTGGCAGCCGTTGTTCACGACGAAGTTGTCGCTGTTCGCGCCGGACTGCGTGCCGACCAGCGGTGCAGCGGTGGTCTCGCCGCTGTTCGTGAACGTGATCGTCCGGATCGCGCTCGTCGTGTTGACCGCCTGCGTCCCGAAGTTCTGGCCGTTGTTGATGTCCAGCTGGAACC
>JAYSYE010000326.1:0-1551 GCA_043716635.1 Deltaproteobacteria bacterium
AGCTCAAGGGGTTGTGCCGCCATCGCGGCATCCGCGAGATCACGATCGACTTCGCCGAGGCCGGTCGCCTCGACTCGTCGGGCGTGGCGGTCATCACCCTGTTCGAGCGCCAGCTCCAGCGCGCGGGCAAGCATCTCGCGCTCGAGGGACTCGGCGATGCGCACAAGGCGGCGATGGCGCTGCGCCCCGCGCCCGACCAGCCGCAGGAGCCGGTGGAGGTCCCCTCGCCGCTCGAGATCCTCGGCGACAAGGTCCTCACCCTCAAGGACGGCGCGGTCGAGCTCGCGGGGATGCTGAGCGAGACGATCCGGCAGGGCGTCGCGGTCCTCCTGCGGCGCAAGCGGCTCCCGAAGGGCGCGCTCGTCACCCAGCTCGCGCTCATGGGCAGCGACGGCGTGTTCATCGTCGGCCTGCTCTCGTTCCTGCTCGGCATGACGATGGCGCTGATGGGGGCGCTCGTGCTGAGGCAGTTCGGTGCGGGCTCGTTCGTCGCGGACATGGTCGGCCTCTCGATGGTGCGCGAGCTGGGCCCGCTCATCACCGCGATCATCGTCACGGGGCGCACGGGCGCCGCGATCGCCGCCGAGCTCGGCACCATGAAGGTTCGCTCCGAGGTCGACGCGATCGCGACGATGGGCATCAACCCCGCGCGGTTTCTCGTGCTGCCGCGCCTGATCGCGATCACGCTCGTGGTGCCCGCATTGACGCTGCTCGCGATGGGACTCGGAGTGTTCGGCGGCATGGTCGTGGCGTCCCTGGGCCATGCGCTGCCGATGGACGCGTTCTGGGGGCGGCTCCTCGAGCGCGTGACGCTGTGGGACTTCATCCACGGCCTCGGCAAGAGCGTCCTGTTCGCGTGGATCATCGGCCTGTCGGGCTGCCACCTGGGACTCCGTGCGGGTGGGGATGCGAGCGCCGTCGGGGCCGCGACCACGCGCACCGTGGTCTCGAGCATCTTCTTCATCATCATCGTGGATGCGATCGCCGCGACCATCTCCACGATCCTGAGGTTCTCGTGAGCGGCGAGGTTCTCGGCGACGTCCTCGTCGAGTGCCGCAAGGTGAGCGTGGGCTACTCGGACGTGCCCGTGTTGAAGGACATCGACCTGACGATCAAGCGCGGCGAGATCGTCGCCCTTCTCGGTGGATCGGGCTGTGGCAAGAGCACGCTGCTCCGCTGCATCACGGGGCTGCTGCCACCGCTCTCCGGCGAGGTGCTGCTGCTCGGCAAGCCGCTGTACGAGCTCTCGGTCGACGACCGCAATCTGTTGTTGCGTCACACCGGCACCGCGTTCCAGCAGGACGCGCTGTTCGGCTCGATGTCGGTGGACGAGAACGTGGGCCTCGCGCTGCGCGAGCTGACGAACCTCCCCGAGCCCGTCATCCGCGAGATGGTGCGGATGAAGCTGGCACTCGTGAACATGTCGGGCGTCGAGGCCCGCGAGCCGGCGAGCCTGTCCGGCGGGCAGCGCAAGCGCATCGCCCTGGCGCGCGCGTCGATCCTCGATCCGGAGATCATCTTCTGCGACGAGCCGTCCGCGGGCCTCGACCC
>JAYSYE010000327.1:0-15090 GCA_043716635.1 Deltaproteobacteria bacterium
GAGCAGCACGTGCCGCGGATCGAGCTGAGGATCGCCGCGCACGCGCCCATCCTCCACGCCGATCATCACGTCGACGAGCGCGTGCCCGGGCGCGGTCGACGGCGTGAAGGCCCAGCCGAGCACGGAGCCGCGCTGCGCCAGCGCCCGCAGGCCCGGCATGTCCGCGCTGCCCGCGTACGCCGGCGTCGCATCGGCTCGCACGCCGCCCACGCTGATCACCAGGACATCGCGATGCACGGCGCCCGGGAGCGCCGCGGGTGCGTACCGCGCGCGGGGAATCGCGGCCCGGATCGCCTCGAGCGATCGCAGGCGCGAGACGATCGCTCGCGCGATCGGCTGCTCCGCCCAGATGCGCAGCGCGAGCACGGGCCGCGCGACCAGCACGTGGAGCGCGGTGCCGAGCGCGCCCGCGACCGCGAGCGTCGCGATCAGCGCGAGCGCCGCCCGCGGGCCATGGCGGAGGCGCGGCCACGCGGCGTGAACCACGAGCAGCGCCACGAGGGTCGCCGCGGGAACCGTCGCGAGGTCGCGCGGCTGCGGGCCCAGCCGCTGCGCGGCGAAGTAGTGCCACGCGAGCCACAGCACGAGCACGAAGGTCGCGAGCGCCACCGCGGTGATGCGCCATGGCGTGAACAGCGGCCGCCGGCCCGGCAGGAGGCGCCGCCACCGCGCGTCGACGATCACGGCACCGCGCGCGAGCACGTCCGCCGCGGGGCGGGCGAGGGCGACCGCGAGGAGCGCGGCGAGACTCGCGGCGAGCGGGGTGGCGAACGAGAGCGTGAGCGGCTTGAACGCCGTCCACGCGTTGAGCCGCCACACCGCCTGGAACATGCCCCACGCCGTGCCGACGGTGGCGAGCCACACCACGCCGACCCATCCCGCGAGGCGGGGCCATGCGCCGTGCTCGTCGCGCAACCGGGCCGCGAGGGCCGCGGGCTGCCACGCCGCGAACACGCCACGCGCCGCGATGGCGATCGCGATCAGCACCGGGCCCGCGATGCACCAGGTGAGCCCGATCGACGCGATCATGCCGCGCGCGCCGAGCCCGTAGCCCTCGATCGCGCCGACCGCGAGCGTGGCCACGCAGGCGGCCGCGAAGCTCGGAGCGAGCCACCGTGCCGCGGCGACGACCCGCTCGAACATCCCGGCCAGGCTACCGCGAACGCGGGCCGGACCGCGCGGTGGCCCCGGTCGAGACCGCCGGCCCGTACGCGAGCGTGCTCCACGCCGGCGGGATCAGGAGCAGCATCCCGAGGGTCGCCCCGACCACCGCCTGCGCCGGCGCGATCCGGATCCGCGCCGCGAAGCTCGCGACCGCGAGGCCCGCGAGCAGCGCCGCCGTCCCGATCGCGGCGGTGCCGGGGGTCCCCGCGCGCAGATCGACGAGCAGGGCGCCCGCGAGACAGGCGCCGATCGCGAGCTCCGCGAGCCGCAGCCGCGCGAGCCCGAGCAGCCCACCGAGCGTCGCGACGGCCGCGAGCGGTCCGAGTGCAGTGCCGAGCCGGCTCGCAGCGGCCGCGCCGCCATCCGCGTGGGTGCCTGCCGCGCGCGGATGCGCGAACCAGTGGTGAGCGAGGCGCGCGAACGCGCCCCCGTGCGCCGTACCCGCGATCACCGCGAGGATCGCGACGAGCCCGCCCACGATCGGTAGCGCGATCACCCAGCGCGGTCGCGGTCGCATCGCGGTCACCGCACGGGCTCCCGCGATCGCGACGAGCACCACGAACGCGGGCTCGAGCAGCGCGGCGATCGTCGCCGGCGCCATCGCCACGAGGGGTGGCACCTCGGTCGGGGTCGGGCGCACGAGCTCCGCGACCGTCCACGCCATCGCGGCGAGCGCGAGGCAGCCGGTCAGCGCGAGCTCGCCCTGATCGCGCAGCATCGCCGCGGCGAGCAGCGGCGCGAGGATGGCCCCCGCGAGCGCGGCCGGCGCGTCACCCGCGAGCGCCCGGATCGCACCCGCGAATGCGGCGCCCGCGACCCCCATCGCGAGCGCCGCCCAGACGTCCTCTCCGAGCGCGATGGCAGCGACCGCCGCGGCGATCCCCATCGCCGGGATGACCATCCATCTTCGCACCGTCCGCCGACGCTACGGGGCGTCCCCCGTACCGGGCAACTTCTTACCTGGCGGTTCTTGCGATAGGGTCCAGGGGTGCAGGTGATCCGTGGGCATCGCGAGGCGCCTGCGTGGGCCGGGGCGGTGGTCGCGATCGGCAACTTCGACGGCGTCCACGCGGGCCATCGCGCGCTGATCGTGGAGGCGCGCCGCCTCGCCGCGCTCCAGGCCGCCGCCGGTGCCGCTTGCCAGGTCGTCGTGCTGACGTTCGATCCGCACCCCGCGGCGATCACGGGCAAGGGCGCGCCGGTCGCCCTGTGCTCGCTCGCGCGGCGGCTCGAGCTGCTCGCGGAGGCGGGCGTGGATGCGACCGTGATCGAGCCGTTCACCGCCGGGCTCGCGGGGCTGACCGCCGATCAGTTCGTCGATGACATCCTCGCGACCGGGCTCCGCGCGCGTGCGGTGGTCGTCGGCTACGACTTCGCATACGGCGCGGGTCGGTGCGGCACCCTCGCGACGCTGCGCGCCGCCGGACTGCGCGCGGGCTTCGAGGTCGCAGTGGTGCCCCCGGTCGAGATCGCGGGCGAGGTGGTGTCCTCGACGCGCGTGCGCGAGTACCTGCGCGATGGCGATGTCGGTGCGGCCGCGCGCCTCCTCGGTCGCCCGTTCGACACCGATGGCGTCGTCGTCCACGGCGCGGCGCGCGGTCGCGAGATCGGGATCCCCACGGCGAACGTCCACCCCGATACCGGCACCCTTCCGCTCGCGGGCGGCATCTACGCGGTCACGCTCGCGGTCGAAGGTGGCGCGGCGCTACCGGCCGTGGCGAGCTTCGGGCGCAACCCGACGTTCGTGACCGCGGGCCCGCTCGTGCTCGAGGTTCACGTGCTCGATTTCGCGGGCGACCTCTACGACCGCCGCGCGCGCGTCACGGTTCTCGCGTGGCAGCGCCCCGAGCGCGCCTTCGACTCGGTCGATGCGCTGCTCGTGCAGATCCATCAGGACATTGCTGACGCGCGCGTCCTCCTGGCACCACCACCGCCCTGACTGGCGCAGGCGAGCCGCCCGGCGCGACCCGCCACGCGCTGTTGACGCGGCCGGACGTGAACCTGAGGTGCACGGGTCTCGACCGGGCCCGTGACACTGCGCCCTGCGCATCTCGAAGGCGCACAGCGGATGTCATGTCGCACCCGTTTCGCGGGGCTCGCGCAGATGGCCTGATGCGCCAGCATTCCAGGGAGGTTCGCCATGCGCCTGCGTACGATCACGATCGCCGCTGCACTGTCCGCTGCACTGTCCGCCGCCATCGGCACCACGAGCTTCGCGTTCGTCCGTTCGAAGACGGGCGAGGCTCCGTACGTCGCCGCGGGTCGTGCCCCGAGGCTCGCGCGTGACATCGCGTTCGCGAAGAGCGCCCAGCTCGCGCCGCGCGGGCTTCCGGGGTACGAGGCGATCCTCGACCGCGACACGGACGTGCCGCTGCGCCTGTGGGGCCACGGCATCCTCGCGAGCGGCTCGGTGACCGACGCCGCGATCGCCGAGCGCGCCGCGCGTCAGTTCCTCGCGGAGCACATCGCGACGCTCGCGCCGGGCGCCGCCGTCGCCGACTTCGAGCTCGTCTCGAACCAGCTCGGCGGCATCGCCAAGGACACGCGCAGCGTCGGCTTCCAGCAGCGCGCCCATGGGCTCCGCGTCCTCGGCGGCGAGCTGAGCTTCGCGTTCAAGCACGACCGCCTCGCGCTGATCAGCTCGACGGCGCTCCCGAACGTCGCCGTCACGCCGTCCGCGGCGCGCGTCGCCCACACCACGCTCGCGGCCGCCGCTGCGCAGTGGCTCGGGTCCGCCGGGCATGCCGTCACCATCGATGCGCCGGTCGCGTCGCTCGCCGGCGCGGCCCCCGAGCACGTGATCGTGCCGACGGTGCGCCCCCGCATCGCGGGCATCCCCGACATCACCTACCAGGTCGCCGAGGCGTTCACCGCGCGCGAGACCGGCGGCCCGAACGTGTGGACGGTCTGGGTCGACGCCACGACCGGCGCCCCGATCGCGCGGCAGTCGCGGCTCGCGTTCGCGACGGGCACGGTCAACTTCAACGTCCCGGTTCGCCGCCCGAACAGCACGCGCATGGACTACCCGGCGCCGTTCGCGACGCACACGATCGACGGGACGCCGGTCACCTCGACGGCCACCGGCGGCGTCACGTGGTCCGGCGCGGCCGCGGGCAGCGTCGCGCTGACGGCGGTGGGGCCGCAGATCCGCGTCGTCAACACGACCGGCACGATCGCCTCCACGATGGCGCTCGCCCCGGGCGGCACCATCGTGTGGAACCAGAGTGCCGTCGAGGCGGGCGACTCGCAGCTCACGTCGTTCATCCACGCGGGCATCGTGCGCAACTTCGCCCTGTCGAAGCTGAACCCGACGAACGCCTGGCTCCTCGCGCAGATCGAGGTCGACGTCAACGTGGCGCCGAACCAGCAGACCGGCTCGTGCAACGCCTTCTGGGACGGCGAGAAGCTGAACCTGTTCCCGAGCTCGCCGAATCAGTGCCAGGCGACGGGTCGCCTCGCGGACGTCATCTATCACGAGTTCGGACACGGCCTGCACCAGAACTCGTTCTTCGGCAGCCCCGACGCGATCGATGGCGCGCTCGGGGAGGGCATGGCGGACACGCTCTCGACGCTCATCACGCGGGATTCCGACGTCGGGCTTGGCTTTCTGAACGACGGCCAGCCGCTGCGCCAGATGAACCCGCCCGGCGTCGAGAAGAAGTGGCCCGACGACATCCAGCAGGACATTCACGCGACCGGCGAGATCATCGGCGAGGCGCTGTGGGACACGCAGGCCGCGCTGATCGCCAAGCTCGGTGAGGCCGCCGGTTACCAGAAGTCGCTCGAGATTTACTACGGGGCGCTGCAGCGCGCGTCGGACATCCCGTCCACGTACGCCGAGGCGCTGCTCGCCGACGATGACGACGGTGATCTGGCGAACGGCACGCCGAACCAGTGCGAGATCAACGCGCAGTTCGCGAAGCACGGGCTCTACAGCGCCGGGCTCGTGTTCGAGTCGTCGAAGCCGACGCGCGACGGGTTCAAGATCTCGCTCACGCCTCCCGGCAGCTCGAGCTGCGGTGGCCCGACGGTCGCATCCGCGGCGGTGGAGTGGAAGCCGCGCGGCGGCACCGCGGCCACGGTCGCGATGACGGGGACGGGCGCACTGACGGGCGTCATCCCGACGCAGCCCGACGGCAGCGTGGTGCAGTACCGCGTGGTGATCACGCTCTCGGATGGCTCGAGCGTCAGCCTGCCGAACAACCCCGCCGACAAGTTCTACGAGTTCTACGTCGGTCCCGTGGACGAGCTCTACTGCGCGAGCTTCGAGACCGGCCTCGAAAGCTGGACGCACGGTGGCGCGGGCGACGAGTGGCAGGCGGGCGCCCCGATGGGACTCGGCGGTGATCCGGTCGCGGCCTACGACGGCAGCAACGTGCTCGGCATGGACCTGTCGACCGACGGCATCTACTCGGATGGCCGCACGACGTTCGCGGAGTCGCCGGCGATCGACCTGCAGGGCCGCGCGGGCGTGCGGCTCCAGTACTGGCGCTGGCTCGGCGTCGAGGACGGCGTGTTCGACATGGCGACCACGAAGGTCAACGGCCAGCAGGTGTGGTCGAACTTCGCGAGCCCCGTCGCGCCGCAGTCCGGCGATCTCGAGATCAACCACCTCGATCGCGAGTGGCGCTTCCAGGACGTCGATCTGGCCGGCCAGGCTGCGGCGGGCTCGGTGAAGGTCCGCTTCGAGCTGACCGCCGACCAGGGGCTCGGATTCGCCGGCTGGAACGTCGACAAGGTGTGCGTCGTGGCCGCAAAGGGCGCCGCGCTCACGTGCGGCAACGGCGCGGTCGACGCAGGCGAGACCTGTGACGACGGTAATCGCGTCGATGGCGACGGCTGCTCCGTGAACTGCGCGCTCGAGGACACCGGCTCCGGCGGCGGTGGCGGCACGGATGACACCAGCGGCTGCTGCTCGGCGAACCCGGGCGCCGCGTCCGGCTCGCTGCTCGGTGTGCTCACGCTCGGCCTCGTCGGCCTGCGCCGCCGCCGTCGGCGGTAGGCTGCGTTCGTCGCCGTCGGCCGTCGGCAGTCCCGTGGCTAGACGGCGACGGGCAGGACGCGCCGGCGCACGAGCTTGATGCTCAGGAGCCGGTACAGCATCTTCGAGACCTCGAAGGAACCCATACGCGACTTGCGGATGAGCTCCTTCACGCTGTTCTTGCCGTTGACGAGCTCGAGCACGGCGAGCTCCTCGCGCGTGAGCCGGCCGCGACCCATCTGCGCGACCGAGTCCTCGTTGCGCAGGAACACGACATCGAAGTTGTCGATCGCGCGCTCGATGAGGTGCCACTCGTCGACGCGGCGGTAGCCCTCCATGAGCACGGCCTCGACATCGAGCCCGATCGCGGCGTCGATCACGTACGGCGGCAGCTCGAGCCCCGCGGCGAACCGGAACCGCCCGTGGCGCCAGCGCAGGATCTCGTAGATGAGCTCGCTCGACTGCCGGGTCAGGCACGCCTTCAGATCCGCATCCGCGAGGTACCCGAGCTTCACGAGGGAGAGCCCGATCAGTCGCTGATTCGGCTTGCCCGGCGCGGAGCCCACCGGCCCCGAGGCCTGCGCACGCGACTCGAGGAACGCCTCGAAGTCCGTGCGCGCCATCAGCTCGGCGTCGATCACGAACCGCCCGAGCAAGAACTCCTCCGGCACGCCGTCCGCCACGGCCTGATCCACGCGCCCGCGCCGGAAGTAGATGTCCACGCGCGCGCCGCTGCGCTCCACGGTGAGCACGCCGGACTGCTCCTGCACGTCGAGCAGCTGCAGCACCTCGGCGAGCGGCACCACGCGCAGGTCGCCCCGGAGCCCGGGCGTGCCCTCCGCGAACAGCCCGAGATCCACGCTGCCGAGCATCTTCGCGAACGACGCGTCGTCGAGCGCCGTGCTCGCCGCCTCCGCGATCGCAGCCGCATCGGTCGCGACGGACGCATCGGCCTCCCCATCCTCCCCACCGGCGGCCGCGCGCGTGCTCTGCGCCAGCGCGAACAGCGCCGCGACCCGCGCGCTGACCACCTCGCTGACCTGGCGCCTCAGCGCGCCAAGGGCGGAGCTCCGCGCGTGCGAGCGGTCGGCATCGTCGTTCGCCGACAGATCCTCGCCCGTGACGAGTCCCGGGTGGTCATCGTCCTGGCTCCCGGTCGGCCCGTACTTGCCGATCGTGTGCTGGACCACGGCCGTGATCGCCTCGGGCGAGAATGGCTTCGTGATGTAATCGACGATCCCCATCACCTTGACGAAGCGCTCGCCGACCTGATCGCCCTTCGCGCTCATCAGGACCACCGGGATATCTCGCAGCTTCGGGTCCGCCACGAGCTCGCGACAGAACTGATAGCCGTTCATCCGCGGCATCACGAAGTCGAGCAGGATCAAGTTCGGACGCTGGGCGCGCACCGCCTCGAGCCCGGCCTCGCCATCGGGGGCCGTCTGCACCTGGTAACCCGCCTTGGTCAGGACGAGCTGCACCACCTTCGTGATGGTGGGACTGTCATCAATTACGAGGACCAGCTCGCCGGCCATGTCGGTTCAACCCTCACCCCCGGCGCCTCTGTGGCGCGGGATCACATCGTATGAGGTTCGAGCGCGCGACGTAAACCGCTCGCCCCGCCATTTGGAGAGCCTTCGACGTGCGTGGTACGGTCAGCTTTCGTGCCGCTCCTAGAGGGAGAGCTGGACCATTACCCGAGGAAATTCGGCAAGTATCACTTGCTGGGTCCCTTGGCACAGGGTGGCATGGGCGCGCTCTACCTTGCGGTGGGCGGCGACCGGGGCCTGGAGCGCCTCATGGTCATCAAGACCGTGCTGCCGCACCTGGCGGATGCCGAGTACGTGGCGCGGTTCCGCGACGAGGCGAAGGTCGTCGTGAAGCTCAGCCACGGCAACCTCATCCCCGTGTTCGACGCCGGGCTCGTCAGCGGCGAGCTGTTCATCGCGATGGACTTCGTCGAGGGCCGCGACCTCCGCGCGGTGTGGAACCGCTGCGCCAAGAAGCAGGTCGCGTTCCCGATCGATGTCGCCGTCTACATCGTGAAGGAGCTGTGTCGCGGCCTCTCCTACGCGCACAACTACCCCGAGCTGAACCTCGTGCACCGCGACGTGTCGCCCCCGAACGTCCTCGTCTCGTACACGGGCGAGGTCAAGCTGACCGACTTCGGGCTCGCCTCGTCGACGCTCAAGCTCGAGCGGACGGCGCCCGGCATCATCTACGGCAAGGTCGCGTACATGTCGCCGGAGCAGGCGCGCGGCGAGAAGCTCGACGGTCGCAGCGACATGTACGCGACGGCGATCGTGCTCTGGGAGCTGCTCACGGGGCGCCAGCTGTTCCCGCCGGGCAAGGATCAGCCGCAGGATCTGATCGCGCGCGCGAAGAACCCCGAGCCGATGCGCCCGAGCAAGCGAGCCCCCCGCGTGCCGGTAGAGCTCGACGAGATCTGTCTGCGTGCGCTGGGAGCCGAGCGCGCAGATCGCTACGCGGACTGCGACGAGATGCGCATGGCGCTGCAGTCGTGGCTCGCGCAGAACGCCCCGACGACCGACGGGACGCGGATGTCCGCGTTCCTCGAGGAGCTGTTCTCCGAGGACATCGCGCGCGAGCGGATCGAGCGCCAGGAGCTGATCTCGCGCGTGCGCACGCGGGCGCTGACGCTGCCGCCCACCGACGAGCTGCGGCAGTGGGTCGAGCAGAGCGGCGCGACGGCGATGTCCGCCGACGGCCACGACGACGCCCATATCGTGGATTCACCGGGCTCCGAGCCACCGGTGCGCAAGCCCGGCTCCGTGGGCCGCCGCGCGCTCGACCGCGGGAGCGACGGCGACGATCGCCGCAAGGCCGATGACCGGCGCTACCTGCCGTCGGTCACCCGCACGTCGTCGCCGAAGCTCGAGGGTGCGAAGTCCGCGGCCGCGCTCGCCCAGGCGCAGCTCGAGGAGGAGGCCGAGCCCGATCTCATCGGCGCCGAGGTCGATGGCCGCTATCGCGTGATCGAGCTGCTGGGCGAGGGCGGGATGGGCAAGGTCTACCTCGCCGAGCACGTCGAGATCGGCAAGCGCGTCGCGCTGAAGGTCCTGCATCCGAGCTACAGCCGCATGCCTGACCTGGTCGAGCGGTTCCGTCGCGAGGCGCGCGCCGCCTCGAAGATCGGGCACCCGAACATCGTCG
Organism: Deltaproteobacteria bacterium; assembly: GCA_043716635.1. Taxonomy (GTDB): domain Bacteria; phylum Myxococcota_A; class Polyangia; order Haliangiales; family Haliangiaceae; genus JABFXX01. The sequence continues at coordinate 9,320 of JAYSYE010000327.1, forward strand.
ACGTGACGGACTCCGGGACCACCAGTGACGGCAGCGTGTACTTCGTGATGGAGTATCTCGAGGGCGTCGAGCTCGGGAACATCATCGAGCGCGAGGGCGCGGTCGATACGGCCCGCGCGCTGCGGATCGCGAGCCAGATCTGTCGGGCGCTCGCCGCCGCGCACGCGCAGGGCATCGTCCATCGCGATCTGAAGCCCGAGAACGTCTTCCTGATCACGCGCGAGGGCGCCGCCGATGTCGTCAAGGTGCTCGATTTCGGCATCGCGAAGACGACCGAGGCCGAGGCCGCCCGCGAGCGGCGGCTGACGAGCCCGGGCATGGCGATGGGCACGCCCGAGTACATGTCGCCGGAGCAGGCGGCGGGGCGGCCCGCGGATGCCCGCTGCGACATCTATGCGCTCGGCGCGATTCTCTACGAGATGACCACGGGGAAGGCGCCGTACTCCGGCGACAACTTCATGGAGATCCTGACGAAGAAGGCCACGATCGATCCGCCGCCGCCTTCGGACGTCCGCGCAGATCTGCCGCCCGAGGTGAGCGACCTCGTCATGAAGGCAATGGCGCGGAACCCCGACGCGCGTCCGCAGACGATGGGGCGCTTCGAGTACGAGCTGAACAAGTGCCTGGCGGGGCGCGGCATCGCGGTGGCGCAGATCCTCGGCATGACCACGGACGCGAATGTCGTCGGATCGCTGAACCCGGGGATGTCGATCCGGAACCTCGACGAGGGCATCGCGTCGATCCGGTCGGCCTCGAGCTCGCCGTCGATCACCCCGCCCTCGCAGCGCCGGCTCGCGACGCAGAGTGGCATCTCCTCCCCGCCCGCGACGAGCTCGGGGGCCATCGAGCTCGCGGGGATGCAGTCGGGTCCGGCGCGCATCTCGGGCGCGGTCATCCCCACCCGCGCGCAGAGCGAGCCCCGCGCGGCGGGCCCGGTCTCGGGGCTGGCCTCGTCGAGCGGCAGCCTGGTGGCGGCGGGCGCGTCGGGGTCGACGTCGCTCGGCTCGATGCCGACGGAGATCGACTTCTCCGAGGCCGCGAACTTCAACGTGAAGCGCGGCGGCGTGCTCGGCTGGATGCTGCTCGGTGCGCTGCTGTTCGGCAGCATCGGTGCGCTGCTGTACGTGGCGGCGGGCGAGCGCGGTCACGCCGCCGCGACGCAGCCGCTCGCGGCGCCGGGGAGTGGGAGTGCCGCTGGCACCGGGAGCGGATCCGGGAGCGCGCTCGCTGCCCCCGACGCGAACGGAGCAAGCGGCCTCGCTCCCGGCACCACCGGCGCGAGCAACTCGGTGACCGTGCCCGCCGCGCGGCCCGATGCCACCACCGCGGCGGGTGTGATCGAGACCGCGCCGGCGCGGCGACCGATCGACGAGGTCGCGGCCCCGATCGTGAAGTCGAGTGGGCCTGGCGCCGACCACGACGGGACCGACGACAAGGCCGCGCGGAAGCCGGGCAAGCAGACCGAGGGTCAGGCGCTGCTCGAACAGGGCCTGGCGTTCGAGCGCGCCCACGACTACGCGTCCGCGCGGACCACGTACGAGAAGCTGGCGAAGGTCCCGGGCATGAAGGGGCAGGCGCTGTACCTGCAGGCGAACGCCGCGTTCTACGCCTACAAGACCGACGACGCCGTGACGCTCGCCGCCAAGGCCGTGGCGGAGCCGGGCGGGCCGAAGGTGAAGGCGAAGTTCCTGTATGGCGACGCGCTGTTCCGCCAGCGCAACTACGAGCGCGCGCGCGACGTGTTCGTGAGCCTGCGCGGCTCCGCCGTCGGCGAGGACAAGGCGGTGGCGACGCGCAAGATCGCGGCGTGCAACCAGCAGCTCGGCAAGCCCGACGCTGAAGGCATCAAGGCGAAGTAGCCCGCAACGGGGCTGGCTACACCATCGAGCCGGCGAGCCAGTCCGCCAGCATGTCGACCGAGGACAGCATCTGGTTCGCGCGGCGGAGGCGCTCCGAGAGCGTCTTCACGACCTGGACGAGCAGGACCGAGGCGGAGCTCGGATCCTCGGCGATGAGCTCGCGCAGCGCCTCGTGGGGGAGGCGAAACAGGAACGTCGCGGACATCGCGGTCACGCTCGCCGACCGCGGCGCGGGCTCGACGAGTGACATCTCGCCGAAGAAGTCGCCATCCTTCAGCGTCGCGAACGTCTGCGGCCCGCGATGGACGGCGGTCTGACCCGAGAGGATCAGGAACAGCGCGTCACCGAGGGAGCCCTCGACCACGATCGGCTCGCCCGGGTTGTAGCTCTCGATCTCGCCGCAGCGCGCGAGGTGCTCGAGCTGGGCCGGAGCGAGATGCACGAGCAGGGGGTGACGCTCGAGCAAGGTCGGACTCGGCACCGCTCCAGTATACGCGCTACGTTGCGCGGCATGCGAATCGCTGTCGTCGCGCTGTCGGCTGCAACGCTTGCCGCCGCGAGCACGACCGCCCACGCACAGGTCGTCCGGCGCCGGATCGCCGAGGAGCCGACGGCGGGGATCGCGCTCCCCACGGCGCCGCTCGCCGGCGAGGTCGACGGCCGCACCGTCGCGATGAATCCCGGTGGCCTGACGTTCGTGCGCGGTCGCGAGCTCGCGCTCGCCCTCGATCTCGAGGACCTCGACGTGGCCACGAGCAGCGGTCCGGGCTTCGGCGCGTTCGCGGCAACGGCGTTCGGTGGCGGCTTCCTCCCGCGGCTCGGTGTCGGCATCGGCGTGGAGTGGCTGCGGCCACCGCGCGACGAGCTGACGCCGGATCCGGGCACGCCGGTGCGCTTCACGGCCGCCGCGGCAATCGGGCTCTTCAAGCACGCGGGGCTGGGCGCGTCGTGGCACCACTTCGTGGACGACACCGCGATCGACGGCGTCGACGCGTTCGACCTCGGGGCCTCGGTGCGGTTCGGCGGTCGGCTCGCCGCCGGCGCGGTGGTGCGAGATGTCGGGACGGCCGCGATCGCGGGTGCGCCGGTGCAGCGGCGCTACGAGCTCGAGCTCGTCGCGCGACCGACGGGCACGGACCGCCTCGACCTCGGCATCGGCGGCCGGATCGGCGAGACGCGGCTCGACACCGACGGCTGGATCCGCGGCTCGCTAAGGGTCGCGCGGGGCGTGTTCGTGCAAGGGGCGCTCGAGACGCGCGAGGTCCACACGCTGACGGACACGGTCGCGGGCACGATCGACGACGACCGGCGGGACGCGCGGGCCACCCTGGGGCTCGAGCTGTCGTTCGGCGGCAAGGGCGCGACGGTGCTCGGCACGGGGCTGCGCGACGATCATGGCGACTACCACGCGCTCGGCGGCCAGCTGGTGCTGCGGCTCTCATCGACGGGGCCGGCGTCGGTGATCGGGGAGGGCGCGCACCTCGAGCGGGTGGATCTGGCGGGCGAGATCGGGTTGCGCGAGCTGACGGCGATCGTCGCGCGGATGCGGTCGATCGCGCGGGACCCCGCGGCGGCGGGAGTGGTGATCGCGTTCGATGGCGTCGGCGGCGGCTGGGCGACGATGCAGGAGCTCCGCGACGAGGTCACGCGGCTGCGCGCCGCCGGCAAGCACGTCTACGCGTACATGGTGAACGGCACCGGCCGCGATTACTTCATCGCCTCGGCGGCGACGAAGATCTACCTGGACCCGGCCGGAGGGCTGCGGCTCGTCGGCATGGCGGGGACCTCGGTGTACTTCCGCGGCCTGTTCGACCAGCTCGGCGTGGTGCCGCAGTTCGAGAAGATCGCGGAGTTCAAGAGCGCGCCGGAGCAGTTCACCGAGACGCACCCGACCGAGACGGCGGCGAAGATGAACACCGAGCTGTTCGACAGCCTGTGGGCCCAGTGGCTGACGCAGACGGCGGCGGGCCGTGGGCTGTCCGAGGCCGAGCTGATGACGATCATCGACAACGGGCCGTACACGTCGGGCGATCTGGACGCGCCTGGCACCCCGGTCGGGAAGCTCGTCGACGGCATCGGCGCGCCCGACAAGATCAGCGAGCTCGTCGCGCGCGACATGGGGCGCGTGCTGCCGGTCGATGCTCCGGTCGTGCCGCGGCCGGATCGGTGGACGCGACCGGGGATCGCGATCGTGTACGTGGACGGCGACATCACCGATGGTGTGTCGCGGTCGGTGCCGTTCCTCGGCAAGCACCTGGCGGGAGGCGAGACACTCGTGCGCGCGCTGGCGGAGGCGCGTGGCGATCCGCGGATCGGGGCGATCATCTTGCGGATCGATTCGCCGGGCGGCAGCGCGCTCGCGAGCGAGCTGGTGGCGCGCGAGGTGTTCGCGACGCGAGGTGTGAAGCCGATGCTGTGCTCGATGAGCGACCTGGCCGCCTCGGGCGGGTACTTCGTGGCCGCGGGCTGCGATCTGATCTTCGCGGAGCCCATGACGATCACCGGCTCGATCGGCATCTTCTTCGGGAAGTTCGACCTGTCCGGGCTCGCCGCGAAGCTCGGCATCACCACGACCACGTACAAGCACGGCGCGCGCAGCGATGCGGAGAGCATGTTCCGCCCCTACACCGAGGACGAGCGGGCGGCGATGATGCGCCAGCTGCAGTACATGTACGGGCGATTCGTCGGTGCGGTTGCCGAGGGCCGCACGCTGAGCAAGGCCGCGGTCGACGGGGTGGGGCGCGGTCACGTGTGGTCGGGCGCGATGGCCAGGCCGATCAAGCTCGTCGATCGCTTTGGTGGCCTGGGCGACGCGATCGACGAGGCGAAGCGCCGCATGGGCATCTCGCTCGGGACGCAGGTCCAGCTGTACGAGCTGCCGGCTCCGCCCGCGAGCCTCTTCAACGCGCTCGGCCGCCTCGTCGGCGTCAGCGCCGCCGTGCCCGGGGCGTCCGCGAGCGACGTGCTGGACGTGACCGCGATCCCCGCCGTCCGCGAGCTCCTCGACAGCGTCCCGGTCGGCTCGCTGCTCGCCCCGCATGCCGCGCAAGCTCGCCTCCCGTACGACCTCGACTGGCAGTAGCGGACCCAGCCGCCGTGGAGGTGACATCGATCGGGTTGCGGACGGACCTGATGCTGATCGCGTGGGACGGCGTCGTCGACGAGATCGACGGCGTGATCCGTGCGCGAACACCCAGCAATCCGAATTTCTACTTCGGGAACTTCGTGTTGTTTCCGGGTGCACCCGGTCGCGGCGACGCGGTCGCATGGACCGCGCGCTTCGGCACCGCGTTCCGCGACGACCCTCGCGTTCACCATGTGTGCCTCCGCTGGGACTGTACGGACGGTCGACGCGGTGACCTGTCAGAGCTCGAGCAGTCGGGTTTCACCATCGAAGAGACGGTCGTGCTCACGACTTCGAAGCCGCGTCCCCCGCCACGCATCGACGCCGATGCGACGCTGCGCCGGATCGTATCGAATGCGGACTGGGCGGCTGTGGCCGACCTCCAAGCTGCGACGATGACGGAACAATACGGTGCCGGCGGCGGCGTGTTCGCGCGGTCACAGGTGGCGCGATTTCGGCATTTCGTCGACGCGGGCCGTGGGGCATGGTTCGGTGCGTTCCACGGCGATGCGCTCGCGGCGGACATGGGTGTCTTCGTCGAAGCAGGCCTCGGGCGATTTCAGGCGGTGGAGACGGCCGCTTTCGCCCGGCGCCGTGGACTGTGCGGCACGCTCGCCTACCACGCGGCCCAAGCCGCACTGCTCGAGCTCGGCGCGAAGACCCTCGTGATGGTCGGGCTTCCCGACCACACCGCCCAGATCTACGCGTCTGTCGGGTTCACTCCCTGCGAGCGTCTCGTGGCGGCGTACCGCGGCCCGCCGACGCACTGACCGGCGGTACAGCTCCCG
>JAYSYE010000328.1:0-4982 GCA_043716635.1 Deltaproteobacteria bacterium
GTCGCGGTGCTCAGCCTGGCGTCGCTGATGTTCGGCGTCTGGCACTACCTCTCGCACTCGTGGATCCGCTGGCCCGCCTCGGTCGGGCTCGTCGGGCTGATCGGCGTGTTCGCGAACGCCTTTCGCTCGCGCGCGACGCTCACCGTCGGCGCGGCGCCGCCCGAGGCAGCCGTGGTGCTCTCGTGTCATCCGGCGCTCGACCCCGACACCGGAGCGATCGCCGCCGGCCGCGGTGGCATGCTCGCGCTGCTCGTCACCTCCGGCCCGAAGACCGTGACCGCCACGGAGACCCTCTACTCGATGCTCCGCCCCGGCGACGCGGGCGTGGCCACCCTCTCCCACTCCACGCCGCCCGATCTCCACTCGTTCCGGCGCCTGACGTAGCCGCGCTGGCTACGGGGCGTCGAACACCATCAGGGTCGAGGGCTCGTCGTGGACGCCGCAGTGCGCGTCGACCCCGAAGCTGAACGTCACCGCGAGCGTCGAACCGTGCGCTGCCATCGAGGTGATCTGGCCGTGCGACGGCCGCGTGCACTCCGTCGGCGCGAGCGCGGGCACGAACACGCGATCGATCTGCGATCCATCCGCGGTGAGCCGCACGAAGACGCGCCCTTGCCGCGGCGAGGTGGCGTCGAGGACGAGCGGGGCGATCACCTGGCCGCCGATCGTGACATCGCCGGTGGTCTGCACGGCGACGATGGCGCGCCCCTGGTCGTCGAGCGTGAAGCCATCGAGCTTCGCGCCAGGCGCACTCTCGAGGCGCCATGTCCGCGCGTGCGCGAGCGTCGGGTCGACGTGCCCGACTACGAGCTCGTCGGGATCGTCCGCTGCCATCGTCACCCCGGTCGTCGCCGTCCAGACGCTGCCGCCGCGCGCGGGGATCACGGTCGACCCGAACCGGCGACTCGCGAGGAGCGGGACCTTGACGAGCTCGTGTCCGTCGCTGCTCACGAGGCGGGTCACCTCGAGATCCGCGTACGTGGCGAAGAGCGCTCCGGTTGGCCCGACGACCCAGGGCGAGCTGATGTCGACGCCGCCGAGCTCGAGCGCGACCGGTCGTTCCGGAGTCGCGCCCCGCAGCGGGATCCGGACCAGCCGCGACGCGCAGCGCGCGAGCACCCAGGTGACGTCTGCCGATGCGGACGCAGCGAGCGTCGCGCCACAGGACGCGTCGGTGGCGGTGGAGCGGACGCCGGACGCGAGCACGTCGAGGTCTTCGAGGAGCTCGAGCTTGCCGGTCGCGTCGAACACCGCGACGAAGCCGCTGACCGCCTCGAAGTCCATGTCCTGTCCCGACACCTTGCGCACGATGCGGTCAGGGAGACGGAGGCCATCGAGCGCGAAGTGCTGGCCGTGGATGCCCGTGATCACGACCCGGCCATCGTCGCGAATCACGACGTCCTTCACGTCGTTGTGCCACGATGCGCCGAAGATCTTCTGCCAGCGCAGCGCCCCGCCCGGCGCGTAGACCGCGAGCACTCCGGTCTCGAACGCCTGCTTCCGCAGCGGTCGCGACGCGAGCTGATTGGTGCCGTAATAGCTACCCGCCGCGGCGACGGAGCCGTCCGGCCCGACGGCGACGTGCTCGAGCCGGCACGGCTGGTTCTTGGTCGAGCGCGAGCGCGGCCCGCACAGCTCGGCCCACCGCTCGCGCAACGGGCTGAGCGCGGCCACGGCGGGGACGGCTTGCGGCGTCGGGGCTGCGATCACGGGCGCGTCGGCTCCGGGCGCGGTCGGCCGACCGTGACGTGGAAACACGACGATCTGCTGGCCATCGAAGACCACGAGGTGCCGGGCCGTCGCTCCCACCTGCGCGACGAAGCTGAAGTGCCACGGCCGGAGCGGACGGGTGACGACCACCCCGCGGAGGCCGCCGCGATCCCCGTCGAGCTCGGCGATCGCGAGCGCGCGCGCCAGCGGTGCGTCCAGCGCGGGTGCGCCGAGCCCCGGCGCAGGGAGCCGGGCGCCGGTCACGCGACCCTCTTCACCATAATCGATCGCAGCGAGGACGGTCCCGTCGCCCGCCGTCGCCACCGCAGCGAGATGCTGCGGATCTCCCGTGCTGCGCTCGGGGACGAGGTCGATCGACCACGGGTGCTCGCCAAGCCTGGTCACGAACAGGTGGTTGGAGAACATCCCACTCCCCGCTTGCCGGTTCGAGGTCCACGCGCCGACGAGCAGGTCGCCTTCACCGATCGCCGCGGTCACCGCGCCGGCGCCGTGATGGCCCGGGCGCCCCAGGCCGCTGACGAGCACGTGGGGTTCTCCGAGGTGGCTGTACGAGAGCTCGGACACCATCGGCGACCCCATCCACGCCCGCGCGTAGACTGGATTCCACCCGGTGCCGGGCTCGAGCGTGGCACTCCGCAGATCGTCCGTGACGTGGACCCACTGGAGCTGGCCCGGCGAGCCGCACCCGCCGAGCGCGACGAACCCGCCGGGCTCGGGAGCGAGCCAGTAGCGATTTCCCGCCGCGCAGGGCACGCCCACGAGTTGCTGGAAGGTCGCGCGCGCCGTGACCTTGCCTGCGCGATCGACGAGCTGCAGCGTCGTGTCATTCGACGACGCGAGCGCCGTGGCGATCAGCGTCTGGTCGCCGAGCGCCAGCAACCCGCGCACGGCCGCGTCCTGACGGAGCTCCCAGCGCGTGGCCAGGTGCTCGTCGAGCGCGATCACGCGCGATGCGGTCGCGTCCGGGCTCGGGTCGTCGCTCGCGACCACCACGATCGAGTCGTCTGCGCCGATGACGAACGGCGACAGGCCGTCGCGCGGCGTCGCAACGTGAAAGGCCTCGTCGACGATCGCGACCTCGGGCGGCGGCGTGCTCGCCAGCGGCCGAGAGCCCGGTCCGACCACGCCACGCGGCACCTCGCCACAGCCAGCAAGGAGCAGGAGGACCAGCGAGACACGCGGCGGCATCGGCCGCAGCGGTAGCAAGTCCGGGGCCCACGGCGCCAGCGGGTGAGGGGGCGCATCCTGCACCGTGGTGTGACCCCGCGTTGACTGCACGGCGTCGTGGGCGTGCCGGTCGCGACCGCGGCGTCGATGCCGCCCGATCGCCGGTCAGCATGGGCGCGCATGGTGGAATCGACAACTCTGGATACCGAGCCCCCACCGAAGCACGAGGCGCCGTCGCAGCCGCACGGGAAGCAGCACGAGGACGGTCGGATCGAGGTCTCCGGCTTCATCTGGATGCAGGCGAAGTTCTGGCTCGTCACCGCGTGATCAGCGATGGCGCCGGCCGTCCCACCGTGACCGTGGTCAGGTCCCGCTGGTGGCCGCGCGCGCGGGCGGCCACGCCATCTGGGTGGCGATGCGGTCCGCGGCCGTGGCGTCGAGGAGGCGGGCCACGAGGTGGAGGCCGAGGTCGATGCCGGCGGTGACGCCGCCCGCGGTGATCACCGAGCCCTCGTCGACGACGCGCGCGTCGACGGCGGTGGCGCCGTACCGGGCGAGGTCACCGAGGGCGCTCGCGTGCGTGGTGGCGCGCCGCGCGTGCAGTCGACCGAGCGCGCCGAGGACGAGTGCCCCGGTGCACACCGATGCGATCAGCCGGTGCGGGGGATAGCTGCCGAGCCACTCGAGGACCTCCAGGTCGGAGACGAGCGCGCGCGTGCCGTGCCCGCCGGGCACCACGACGAGATCGAAGCGGGCGAGGTCGGGTCGCACGCGCTCCACCGCGAGGGTCGCGCCGTGGCCGTGCCACGCGGTGCCGCGATGCGCCCCGACGATCTCCACGGTCGTGGTGGGGTCAAACCCCATGCTCGCGATGCGCGAGAGCGGATCGAAGACCGCGACGAGGTCGAGCAGCGTCATGCCATCGAACGCGACGATCGCGACGCGCGTGCCGGTCACGTGGTCGGGGAGCGTGCCGATCGCCGCACTCGCGACGCGGGCACGGATCGCATCGGCGGGGATCGCGCCGTACAGATGTGGCATGACGCCGCGTGGCGTGGTCGCCAGCACCGGCACGGACGGGAGGCGGCGCGGATCGATCTGGAGCACGTCGAGCTCCTGCGCTGGCGCGAAGTACAGACGCGCGCTGTCGGCGACCGCATCCAGAAACGAGCCGTGCACGAACCCCTCCGCGGCGAGCGACGCCGGGGTGTAATCGCCCGCGATGCGCGTGTCACGGGCGAGCAGATGATAGATCCAGCGCATCCGGGTCTCGGCTGCGATGGTCGCACGCTGCGAAGTGCTGCGACGCGCCACGCCGCGACGCGCCACGCCGCGCGACGAGAACGCCAGCGCGACCACGCGCGGTGCAGCGGCGTAGTACGCTGCCGGCGTGGTGTCCGACCGGCCGTCGCAGGAGGGGAAGCTGCTCGCGGGCACGCCGAGCGATCCCGTGCCGTTCGGCAAGTACCACCTGCTCGGGCTCATCGCGCGCGGCGGGATGGCCGAGGTGTACCGAGCCCGCCCGGTGGACGGCACGCGGAAGCTGCTCGCCGTCAAGGTCATGCGGCCGCAGCTCGCTCGCGAGGCGCGCTTCATCGACATGTTCCATCGCGAAGGCAAGCTCGCGATGGTGCTCGCGAACCGCTGCATCGTCGAGACCGTGGAGGTCAGCCAGCACGAGGGCCGGCACTACATCGCGATGGAGTACATCGGTGGGCGCGACCTGACCCAGGTACTGCGACGGTGCCAGGAGACCCAGCAGCGCATCCCGGTCCCGCACGCGGTCTACATCGCCGCACGCATCGCCGAGGGGCTGCACTTCGCGCACACGCTCGCGGGGACCGATGGCCGCCCGCTCAGCATCGTGAACCGCGACGTCTCGCCGTCGAATGTCCGGCTGTCGTACGACGGCGAGGTGAAGCTGCTCGACTTCGGGATCGCGCAGGCGCTCATGAAGTTCACGAGCGAGATCGGGATCCTCAAGGGCAAGTTCAGCTACATGTCGCCGGAGCAGATCCGCGGGATGCCGCTCGACGCGCGCACGGACGTGTTCTCGACGGGCATCATCTTTCACGAGATGCTCA
>JAYSYE010000329.1:0-1544 GCA_043716635.1 Deltaproteobacteria bacterium
GTCACCGTCGTGGAACAGCTGCCACCGCGGGACCATCGCGTTCACGCTGCGCACCGAGGTCACGTGGTCGTCCGGAACATCGGCGGCGGTGTGGTAGACGACGAGCGGCGACGCGGCCACGGCCGTCATGAGATCGGCATAGAACTTCGCCTGGTTGACCGCGCCCGAGTTCCAGAAGTTCTGGACGTCGTAGCAATGGAACACGAGGTCCAGTGCCGACGCGTGGTCGAAGTGCGGGTGGCTCAGCACCACGTTCGGAATCATCACGTGCGGTGCGGCGGGGGCGGTCGCGGACACGCCGCACAGGTCATCGCCGGAGGGGCCGAGCACCGCCTCCAGATAGGACACCACGCGGAGCGGCCGCTCCTCGGCGTCGTTCGTCCCCGCATCGAACAGCATCGTGAAGTCGGAGCCCTGCAGGAGGATCGATAGCCCGGTGCCGACATCGATCAGGTGAATGCGATACGTCCCCGGTGGCGGCGCAGGCGGGAGGTCGGCGGCGGTCTCCACGCGCTGCCACGTGATGCGCGGATGGCCGGGCGCAGGGGTCTCGCCCGAGGTGATCGGCGTCGGCCGCACGGGCGGCGGCATCGAGGCGGGACACCCCGCAAGGCTCAGCGTCCACGCCGCGACAACGAGGAGGGTCAGCGCGCGCATGTCACCATGCTACTGCGCGATGCGCTCGATCGCGGCCGTCTGGACCCATCCCGTGCTGCCATTCGCGACGCGAATGTGGGTCCACGAGTCACGCCGTTCGAGGATGGCGACCTCGGCTCCGAGCGGTAGCGGCTGCGCGAGGGCGGGCGGTGCGCCACCACTGTCCGCCGCGCGCATCACCACCCCGGCCACCACCACGGCATCGTTCGGATGCCGATTCTCGACGAGCAGCGAGCCGATCATCGCGAGCCACACGGCGCCGGGGAGCACGGCCACCGCCGCGAGCGAGCGACGCCGCCGCGCGCCCCACGGCACGAGCAGCAGGATTCCGAGCGCGAAGGCGAGCGCCCCCACGAGCATCCGGGTCTGGCGCGGCCAGTGATGGAAGAACAGCAGCGTGTCGGTCGCGCCGGCATCGAGCGGTGGTCGGAAGGCATCGGGCTGGCGCTCGCGGAGCCAGGCGAGGTTCGCGCGGGCGCGCTCGGTGTTGCCGTCGATCGCGAGCGCCCGCCGGTACGCGAGGGTCGCCGTCGCGATGTCGCCGGCGCCGAGCGCGGCGTTGCCCCAGTCGGCGAGCAGCTGCGGGCGGTCGGGCGTGGCCCGCACCGCCTCGCCGAGCGCGACCTCCGCGCGGGTGAACGCGGACCTGCGCGCGGTCGCATCGCCGCTGACATCCATGGCCTCGCGATATGCGGTCCGGCCCTCCTCGAGCGCGCTCGCGGCGGCGGTCCGCGCGACCGCGCCGATCGCGACCACGACCATCAGCGTGACCACCGCCGTCGAGCGCCCCCGTCCCGTGCGGCCCGCGGTGGCGCGTGCCCCGTCGATCCACGTGCGCATCAGCCCGGCCGCGTCCGACCGCAGCTCTGCCGACAGGGGCGTGGCGG
>JAYSYE010000330.1:0-1544 GCA_043716635.1 Deltaproteobacteria bacterium
GCGCTGGCGGTCGGCCGCGGTGGGCGCGACGACGGCGTTCAGAATGCCGATCCTCGCGGCGGGGATGCCGGCCGCGACGAGCACGTCGCGGATCCACGCGTGCGCCGCGATGTAGTCGGCGAAGATGATGTGGCCGCAGCCGCGCTGCGCGAGGATCTTCGCCGCGAGCGCGAGGAACTTGGGGCTCTCCGGGGACGACACCAGACCGGCGGTCTTCCAGTCGAACTTCTCGTCGAGCTGGCTGTGCATCGCGACCATCGCCATTTTCGCGAGCAGCCCGAGGATCTTGTGGCTCCCCTCCTTCGGCTTGGAGAGCGCGTCCTCGATCTCCGCGATGTACGCCTGGTATTTTTTCTCCTGCGCGGCGTCCATGTCGACGAAGACACGGTCGACCTTGGCGATCGGGAGCTTGAGCTTCGCCTGCTTGGCAGTCTTGAACTCCCAGTGCTTCATGATGACGCTGCGCAGCTCGTCCAGGTTCTTGAACCCGACGCACGCGAGGCGCGTCTCGGTCTCCATCTCCGAGTTCAAGACTTCTTGCGGTTCGAGGAGGCAGAAGCGGTCGATGAACGCCTCGGGATCGTTGATCCCGATCTTGTTCCACGCGTCCTTGTCCATGAGCTTGACGAGGTTGTAGAACTCGACCGGGCTGTTGGAGGCCGGTGTGGCGGTGGCCACCACGACTTCACCGCCGCGCGACTGGACATCGCAGCACCGGAAGAACCAGTGCCAGGCGCGCTTCGAGCCCTCGCCCTCGTTGCCCATGAACTTCGGGACGGAACCGCCCTCGCGGCTCGACGGCATGTGCAGGTTCTTGCCGTTGTGCCCTTCGTCGAACGCCAGCCAGTCGACCGCCATCTTGTTCCAGACGATGTCGGGGTCGTGCTTCCAGCTCGCGGGCAGCTCGAGCATCTCGGCCAGCCACGCCCCGACGCTCTCCTCCAGAATGGCATCCTGGCGTTCGGTGAGTGTCTTCGTGTGCTTCGTTTCCAGCTCGGCGAGCTGGGCGCGAAGCACGTCCGGATCGCCGGCGTTCTTGCGAGCGTGTCCGTACTGGCGCTTGTACTCGGCCGACGCCTGCGCCTTTTCAATCTTCTTTTCGAGCTTCGCCTTCTCCTCGTCGTACTTCTTCAGCGATCCCTTCTTTTGCTTCACGGCGTTGCGCCGCTTCAGCTCCACCTCGCGCTCGATCGCGGTCACGCCCTGGAGGAAGTGAAGGGTCGACTCCTGGTCCATCTGCGTGCGAGGTAGGGAGTCGTAGGTGAGGATCGCGACGTCGAACTCGCCGCCCTGGAACCGCGCCCATTTGCGGCTCCGCTCCTCGGGGGAATCGGTTTCGCTGGTTTCGAGGCCCCGGCGCAGCCCGCTTGACAGTGTCTTCTTGTTGATGCCGATGACGACGACGCGGAAGTCGGGCAGCGCCTTGCCGATGTTGTCCACCCATTGAAAGGCAATCGGCTGGGGGACCACGAGCACGGCGCGGCGCGCGCGGCCACTCTGCCGGGCCAGCGCGAGCGCGGCGAGGATCGTGTAGGTCTTGCCGA
>JAYSYE010000034.1:0-2484 GCA_043716635.1 Deltaproteobacteria bacterium
GTCCTGGCCATGGTCGCCCTCGGCGCCCTGTCAGCGTGCACGAGCAGCCCTGACGGCGATCCGCAGGCCCCGGAGACGTTCCTCGCGTTCAACGGGACGTTCGCGCCGTTCCGCTCGTGGACGATGTTCCACTCGGAGCTGGTCGACGATGGCACGCTCGCGCCGGGCGTTGCCGGGCCGCGGGACCAGTACATCAACGAGCTGCCACCATCGGGATCGACGGAGTTTCCGGTGGGCACGGTGATCGTCGAGGTCCGGACGGACACCGGCAAGATCTTCACGAGCGTCAAGCGGGGCGGTGGCTTCAACGCCGCGGGCGCCGTGAACTGGGAGTACTTCGAGCTCGCGGAAGACCCGGTGCGCTACCTCTGGCGTGGACTCGGCCCGCCGCTCGGCGACACGTACGGGGGGGACCCGAACGGGTGCAACGCCTGCCACGTGAAGTGCGCCACCAATGACTTCATCTGCTCACCCCAGCTCCTGCTGTCGAGCTTCTGAGCGCCATGACCAGGTCCCTGACCGTGCTGATCGCGCTGGCCGGGCTTGCGGTCCCTGCGGGCGCGGTGCACGCCAACCCGCGCGCGCTGCCGTTCACGTACACGAGCGATACCCTGGCGGCGGGTCACGCCGAGCTCGAGCAGACCGTCGATCTCGTCCCGCTGCGCGGGCTCAGCCCGGCCAATGGCGAGGCGTCCTACCTCGCAAGCACGTTCCAGACCGAGCTGGAGATCGGGCTGACGGATCGGCTGGAGCTCGGGCTCTACCTCTCGCTCGCGCCGACGCCCAACCCGAGCCTGATCGGCGAGGCGGCGAAGTTGCCCGGCGGCACCGGCCTGAAGCAGCGGTTGCGCTACAGCCTCGCGCCTCCGGGGGAGTGGCCGATCGATGTCGGGCTATACGGCGAGATCGCCGAGACCACGTTCGAGATCGAGCTGGAGGCGAAGCTGTTGCTGCAGCGCCGCTTCGGGAAGCTACGCGTCGCGGCCAACTTGTGGGCCGAGTACGAGCTGTACTTCGAGCGCGGCCAGGACGGGTCGCACCAGCGTGACCTCGTGCTGCACCCGACGCTCGGTGCGACGTACGAGATCACGCCTCGCCTCTCCGTCGGCGTCGACTCGTGGGTGCGCGGCGAGTACCCCACGAACCCGAAGCCGGCACGCCGCACGTTCGGGCTCGGTCCCGCTGCGTACGTCGGGCCCGCGTTGATGATGTCGTTCGGCAGGGTGTGGTGGACGGTCGCTGCCTACGGCCGCGTGACGGACGTGAACCACGACCTGGTCCCCGGCGAGCCCTACGGCAAGCTGTGGGCGCGCACGATGATTGGCTACGACCTCTGACCTCGAAGCCCACCTGTACTGACGTGGGCCCACGGCGAGAATGCGCGCGTGCTCGCGTTCGTGCGCGAGTACGACGGCGAGGCGGTGCTGGTGGTCGCGAATCTGTCGCGCTTCGTCAAGCACACGCGCGTGGCCCTCGAGCGCTTCGTCGGCGCCGTGCCGCGTGAGCTCTTCGGTCGCAGCCGGTTCCCCAGATCGCGGCAACGCCCTACTTCCAGAGCCTGAGCCGACTGCTCGAGCGTGGTCAGCGCGGTCAGCGCGGTCAGCGCGGCCCGCGCGTCGGGCTCCACGCTTACGCGCGACATCGTGCCGGGCGTAGAGATTGTGTCCTCGCAGGTCGGAGCAGATTTCGTCCGGCGACCGGACACTCAGATGCGCTGCTGACCCAGGGAGCTTGGATCGGCTGAGATTGCCGCGCCCCCGAGCCCATGTGGCCCCGCCGCCGTGCCGGTGCTTGGACCAGCGCTCGCAATGAAGCTCTGCCGCCCGTGCGCGGCCCGCGCGGCGTTTGACGGGGATCGTGGTCGCTGCCGTCGCTGCGACGCCGCGGGCGAGACTTGACCTGCCATGACCGGCGGGGCTCGACGCGGCCGCGCGACTCGGCAGGGCCTCGACTCTGCGTCCTTGTCGTGCGCCACGCACCCCAGCCCAAGCAGCCCAAGCAGCCCAAGCAGCCGCGACCCCGGCATCAACCCGGAATGGTGAACACGCTGATCTCGCCGCCTCGCTGCCAGCCTTCGCGCGTGAGCCACAGCCGCGGGGTGGCGAGCGCCACGCGCTCGAAGCCGTCGTCGCGCACGAACTGCCGCGTCCCACCGAGCTCCTTCCAGCCGAGGAACTCCGCGCCGCTCGAGTACGGATCGACCTCCTCCATGATCTCGTGGTGGGCCGGGCGGTGGTGGAGCCAGTTCGTCAACACGTACTGGAGCGCGTTACGCATCTGGGTGGGCTTCGCGATCGCGTTCGCGTGGTAGCGGTCCGCGAACACGGCCCCCCGCCGGCCGAGCTTCGCGTTCAGTGACTTCGCGACCGAGATCGAGAACGCGCGCACGCCGTTCGCGAGCTCGGCCCGCGACTCGGCCTCGACGATGAGGTGGATGTGGTTGCTCTGGATGCTGAAGTGCACGAGCCGGAACCCGCTGCGCGC
>JAYSYE010000331.1:0-1535 GCA_043716635.1 Deltaproteobacteria bacterium
GCCAGGTACTCGTTGTCGGCGACGGGCTCGTAATACGTGTCGATGCCGAGGTGCTGGCCCAGCGCGGCGGCGAGCGTCGACTTCCCGGCGCCGATCATCCCGGCGATCCCGATGAAGATGTTCCCGAACGAGTCGCCGCCCCGCGCCGCCTGCCGCGTCGGGCCCGAACCCGCGGCGCCCACCGGCTCGGCGCGCTCGGCACGCTCGGTGTGCTCGGAAGGCACGGGCGGCGCAGGCAGCGCCCGCTCGCGAGACGCAGGGGTGTCGATCTCGGTCAGCACGGGCGCAGCGTGACAGCGGGGTCTGACACTCCGCCGCGCGGTCCGCCGTGACGGGTCAGCGCCGGCCCTTGAAGCCCATCATCCCCTGCATCACGGTCTCACTCGCCTCCGCGATCTCGCCGGTCTCTCGCGCCCGGTCCGCGCAGTCTGCGCAGAGCTTCTGGGCCTTGCCCGCGATCTTTACCGCCACGAGCTTGGCCACCTCGTCCTTGCACTCGCGGCACGTCGGCATGGACGCTCAGACGCTCCGGCCGAGCACGTTACGCGCGATCACGACGCGCTGGATCTGCGAGGTCCCCTCGTAGATCTGGAGCAGCTTCGCATCGCGCATCAGCTTCTCGACCGGGTACTCCTTCGTGTAGCCGTAGCCGCCGAAGATCTGCACCGCATCCGTCGATGCCCGCATCGCCGCGTCCGCACCGTAGGCCTTCGCGTACGCCGACGTGATCGCCGAGAGATCGCCCGCGTCGACCTGTGACGCCGCCTTGTGCGTCAACAGGCGCGTGGCCTCGTAGGAGATGGCCATCTCCGCAAGCATGAACTGCACGGCCTGGTGCTGCGCGATCGGCACGCCGAACGTCTTGCGCTCGAGCGAGTACTTCGTGCTCTCCTCGAGCGAGCGGCGGATCACGCCCGCCGCACCGGCGGCGATCCACGGCCGCGAGCGATCGAATGTCTTCATCGCGACCTTGAAGCCGCCGTCCTCTGCCCCGACGAGCGCGCTCTTCGGGATCTTCACGTCCTCGAAGATCACGTCGGTCGTGTTCGAGGCACGCTGGCCCATCTTGTTCTCCTTGCGGCCTGGCTTCACGCCCGGCGTGTTCGCATCGAGGACGAAGCACGCGATGCCCTTGTGCTTCATCGCGGGATCGAACGTCGCGAACACCGTGTAGAAGCTCGCGACGCCGCCGTTCGTGATCCACCGCTTCTGCCCGTTCAGCACGTAGTCATCCCCGTGGCGGGTGACGCGCGTGCGCATCCCGGCGACGTCGGAGCCAGCATCCGGCTCGCTGCAGCAGTACGCCGCGAACGTGTACTCGCTCGTCATGCGGTTCAAGTACTTCTGCTTCTGCTCCTCCGTGCCCGCGACCAGCAGCGGGGTCGCCCCGAGCATGTTCGCCGACATCGACGTGTTGATGCCGGAGCAGCCGTACGCGATCTCCTCCTGGACGAGGCAGTCGTCGAGGCACGAGCCGCCGAGGCCACCGTAGGCCTCCGGCACCTCGATGTTCATCAGGCCGGTCTCCCACGCCT
>JAYSYE010000332.1:0-1535 GCA_043716635.1 Deltaproteobacteria bacterium
GTCGACGCCCGGGGCGGGCGCTACGTTCACCGTGTACTTGCCGCGAGGACCAACATGACGACGATTGCGATAGTCGACGACGAACGCGAGATGACGGACCTGATCGCGCTGGGGCTCAAGCGCCGCGGCTTCGCAGTCCGGGCGTTCCAGAATGCGGCGGATGCGCTCGCTGCCCTCGAGGCGCGAGACATCGACGTGATCGTGACCGACCTCAACATGAAGGGGATGTCGGGGCTCGAGCTGTGCCAGGCCGTGGCCGCCGATCGTCCCGAGGTGCCGGTGATCATGCTGACCGCATTCGGTAGCTTCGAGACGGCGGTCGCGGCGATCCGCGCGGGCGCCTACGACTTCGTGACGAAGCCGGTGGAGATCGAATCGCTCGCGATCGCCGTGCGCCGGGCGGCGGAGCACCGGGCGCTGCGCGGCGAGGTGAAGCGGTTGCGCGAGGCCGTCGCGCGGACCCGTGGGCGCGGCGAGCTGATCGGCGCGAGCCCCGCGATGCAGGCGATCTTCCGGCTGCTCGACCAGATCAGCACGAGCGATGCGACCGTACTGCTCACGGGCGAAGGCGGCACCGGCAAGGAGATGGTCGCGCGCGAGCTGCACGGCCACAGCAAGCGGGCGGCCGAGCCCTTCGTGACGCTGCATTGCGGCGCGGTGACGGAGACGCTGCTGGACGCCGAGCTGGCTCGTCCCGGCACGCTGTTCCTCGACGACATCGACGAGCTGCCGCTGGCCCTGCAGCCGCGCCTGCTCGAGAAGGCGACCGCGCGCGTGGTGGCCGCGACCTCGCGCGATCTCGAGGAGCTGATCGAAGCCCGCACGTTCCGCGAGGACGTGTACTACCGGCTCGCCGTGATCCACGTGCCGCTGCCGCCGCTGCGGGCGCGCGGGGGCGACGTGATCCTGCTGGCGCAGCACTTCGTCCGGAGCCACGCCGCCGTGCTCGGCAAGCAGGTGATCGGTGTGTCGGCGGCGGCGGCGGAGCGGATGCTCACCTATGACTGGCCGGGCAACGTGCGCGAGCTGGCGAACGGCATCGAGCGCGCCGTGGCCGCGACGCGCTTCGAGGAGATCCAGGTCGAGGACCTGCCGGACCGGGTGCGGGAGAAGTCGCGCAAGCACGCTCCGCTGTCGGGCACGGAGCTCACCGAGCTGATGACGCTCGAGGAGGTCGAGCGGCGCCACACGCTGCGCGTGCTCGAGGCGTGCAAGGGCAACCGCACGGATGCCGCGAAGCTGCTCGGGCTCGATCGCAAGACGCTGTATCGCAAGCTGCTCCGCTGGGGCGTGAGCGACGCGAGCTAGCGCGATGTCGAGGAGCGTCC
This sequence comes from Deltaproteobacteria bacterium, assembly GCA_043716635.1. Taxonomy (GTDB): domain Bacteria; phylum Myxococcota_A; class Polyangia; order Haliangiales; family Haliangiaceae; genus JABFXX01. The sequence goes on from JAYSYE010000332.1 coordinate 1,329, forward strand.
TCGTCGTCGACGACTTCGCGCCCGAGGTCCGCGCCCTGCGCGGCGAGTTCGACGCGCGGTTCGCGGATCCGCGCTCGACCCGCGGCGACCGGTTCCAGTGGGACTACTGGCACGTGCCGGGCCAGTACACGGCGCTGCGCACGCCGGCGTGGACGTACTTCTCGGCGACGCGCTACCGGGCCGTCCACGAGCGGCTCGTCGCATGGG
>JAYSYE010000333.1:0-1534 GCA_043716635.1 Deltaproteobacteria bacterium
TCCGCTTGCAACGTATGCCGAGCTCGGCCGCGACAATCATCTGCGAGGCTACAGCCGGACGCGCTTCCGCGACCGCTACGCGGTGTGGGCGAGCGGCGAATATCGCTATCCGATCTTCGAGTACGAGGACACGGGCGTCGGGCTCGACTCGTTCGTGTTCCTCGACACCGCCACCGCGTTCGGCGACGACAAGCTCAGCGCGTCGAACATTCGCTACTCGTACGGCGGCGGGTTCCGGCTCGCTGCCGAGACCGGCCTGGTCTCCGAGCTGACGCTCGGGTTCTCGCCGGAAGGCTTCGTGTACTCGATCGGCGGGGAGGCCAAGTTCTGATGCGCCGTGAAGTCCTCCATATCGCCACGGCCGCGGCCGTCCTCGCGGGGCTCGCGCCTTCGGCTTGTACCCCGCAGTGGAAGCAGACCCCTCACGACCAGCTGTTTCAGCGCGAGCCCGTCGTCGCGCTGATCGGCAAGCCGGACAAGCGCAAGATCTCCGACTGGTGGGATCGCGGCACGCAGATCTTCGTGCGACCGCTCGGACGCGTGCTGAGCCCGGGCCGGCTCGTCGAGAAGGTGATCGGCGGACGCACCGCGCAGGACATCAACGCGTTCGGCGCGGTCCCCGACTCGGAGTGGTACCAGAACCGGATCAGCCGCCGGCCGTTCTCCTCCGAGGAGGCGTTCGCGGGCGCGACCCGTTCGACGGGGCCCGCGGTCGGCGCGCTGCACGTGATCAGCGGCAAGCTGAACGGCGCGAGCCCTGGTTTCGTTGTTCGCGATAACGACGGCATCGTCTGGTATCTGAAGCTCGATCCGCCCGCGTCACCGGAGCTATCCACGAGCGCGGAGACCATCTCGTCACGCCTCCTGTACCTGGCCGGCTATCACGTGGCCGAGATCCACGCGCTCGATGTCGAGCCGCGTCGCTTCGTCATCGACCAGGCGGCGACGAAGCGCGACAAGCACAACCAGAAGATCCCGTTCACCGCGACCGACCTCGCGCAGCTCGTGACGCCGCTCAACACGGATGCGCAGGGCCGGATCCGGATCCTCGCGTCGCGCCAACCCGAGGGCGAGGTGCTGGGTCCATTCGATTACCGCGGGACCGCGACCGACGACGCCAACGACCGCATCCCCCACGAAGCCCGGCGCAGCCTGCGCGGCCTGTGGCTGTTCGCGGCGTGGATCAACAACACGGATACGCGCAACCAGAACTCGCTCGACATGTTCCGCCCGGTCACGGCCGATGGTCGCGGCATCGTGCGCCACTATCTGCTCGACTTCGGCAACTCGTTCGGCGCCACGGGCACCGGAGAGAAGAGCGCCGGCGACGGCGAGCGCCACATCGTCGACTGGCCCGACATCGGGACGAATCTGGTCACGTTCGGCCTGCGCTACCCGCCGCGGTTTCGTCGCAGTCCGTACCGCTCCGTCGGGCTGTTCGAGTCGAAGCTGTTCGATCCGCCGGACTGGAGCCCGAACTTCCGCAACCCTGCGTTCGACGCGCGCCAGAAGGCGGATCTGTTCTGGGCCGCGT
>JAYSYE010000334.1:0-4946 GCA_043716635.1 Deltaproteobacteria bacterium
CCGCCGGCTCGCCGCAGCGGCTGCGCAGTCGGGCTGGCATGAACGCGCGCGTGGGCGATGTCGCGAGGGCTAGAGCCTCTGTGATCGGAGAATTTCGAAAATGATGGCAGAGGCGGACGGAGCGAGCAGCCGCTCCACCTCCTCACAGGCGATGGGCTCGAAGTTCGCGCGTATCGCGGGCGCCATCACGAGGCCGGCGGCTGTCGGCACAGCCCCACACAGCTCATGGAGCGATCCAGACCCCGGTTACACCGTCCGGAACGCCGCCTGATCCCTGCACTGCGATAGTTACCGGTCCCGACCCCACGCTCCTCGCCCACGCTCCTCGCCCACGCTCCTCGTGGGCGCCGCGCCGCTTGACCAGCCTGCCTGCGGGCAAGCTCGACCGGCTCGTTCGACGACCTGCTCCACTGGCCACCTCCTCCGGAGCTTCTTCGGCAGCTCACACGCAAGCGCCGACCCACGCGGATCTGTCCGACGGCGACTTGCAGTCAGGCTTACTCGCCTCCCCTCGCCTCCTCTCGCCACCTCTCGCCTCGCCTCCCCTCGCCTCCCCTCGCCTCTCCTCGCCACCCCTCCCCTCGCCTCCCTCGCCCCACCTCGCCTCGAGTTCTCGCGGGACGGCGCGTGCGCGGCCGCGAGCGAGCGGATACCGTCAGCCGCGGTAACCGGCGCGCTCGTGGTCTTCTGCGCGACGTACCTCGTCATCGCAACGCAGCAGCTGCGCTTCCTCCAGCTGGACCGGCCCGGCGGCGCGGTCGTCGGTGCGGTCGCGATGGTGATCCTCGGCGGGCTGCCGACGAAGCTCCGCGCTCCAGGCGATCGACCTGCACGTGCACGTGCTCGTGCTGCTGTTCGGCGTGCTGTTGATCGCCGCGGTCCTCCAGCAGGCGCAGGTGTTCCGGCTCGCCGCGTACTACGTGCTCACGCGCGCCGGCACTGCGCGGACGCTCCTCTTCGGGATCGTCGCGGTCGCCGGGGGCTTCTCCTCTCCTCGTGAACGACACCGTCTGCATGGTGCTCACGCCGCTCGTCGTGGCCGTGGTCGTCGAGGCGCGACTCCCCGCGCTGCCCTACCTGCTCGCGCTGGCCTCGGCCGCCAACGTCGGCGGCGTCGTCAGCTTCTCGGGGAATCCGCAGAACATGATCATCGGCGCGGCCGCGCACGACACGCTCGGCTTTGCCGGCTACTTCGCGCGCACGCTGCCAGTCGCGATCGTGTGCCTCGCGGCCAACGCGCTGCTGCTCGCGTGGCTGTTTCGCCACATGCTGCCGGCCGGGCCGCTCGCCGAGCGCCATCCGCCGCGGCCCGCCGTCGATCGACCGCTCGCGTTGAAGGGTCTCGCGGCGCTCGCGCTGTTCGCGATCCTCGCCATGGCGGGTGTCACGCTGGCGGGGGCGGCCATGTGCGCGGCTGCATGTCTGCTGGTCACGTCTGGCAAGGCGGCGCGCCAGGCGTTCGGGGACGGTCGACTGGACGCTGCTCGCGTTCTTCGGGGGCCTGTTCCTGGTGGTCGGCGGCGTCGCCCATGCGGGCATCCTGGATCGGGTGTTCCATGCGGTCGAGCCGGTCGTGGCCCGCGGCGACCTCGCGGGCGACGGCGCGTTCATCGGCCTCGTCACGCTCGGGTCGCAGATCGTGTCGAACGTGCCGCTCGTGATCGTCGCCGTCTCCTGGATCCCGCACATGCCGGATCCGACCTGGGGCTACCTCATGCTCGCGGTGGCGTCGACGCTCGCCGGCAACCTCACGCCCTTCGGCAGCATCGCGAACATCATCGTGATGTAGTCCGCCGGCCCTCGCGGCGAGATCAGCTTCTCGCGCTTCCTCCGCTACGGCAGCCTGATCACCGTCACGAACCTCGTGCTCGCGTTCGCGATCCTCTACGGCGAGCGCGCGCTCGGCTGGTGATCCCACGCGATGCGCCACGTCGCCGTCCCGCCCGTGATGGCGAGGGCCTCCGCGTTGGCGAGCGCCGGCAGGTCGTGGTGGCCCGCGAGCACCGCCGCGATCCCCGCCGCGATCCCCGATAGCCCTGCCTCGTGGCCGACGAGCAGCACGCACGCCGGGTCCGCCAGCGCGCGGATCGCGGCGACCGCGGCGCGAACGGACTCACCCGGCGCGAGGCTCGGCAGCACGTCGACAGTCACGGCGACCGAGCCGAGCCCCGCGAGCACGAGCTCGGCGGTCTGCACCGCGCGCACGAGCGGGCTCGTCCACACGTGCAGCGCCGGACCCATACGCTCGCGGAGGTGCTGCCCGAGCTGGCGCGCCTGCTCGCGGTGGTGCGCGGTCAGCATCCGCATCGGATCGCGCAGCGCGATGGTCTCGTCGATCGCCGTGGCGTGACGGATCAAGACAACGTCCACGTGCAGAACGTACCATCGGGTAGCGAATGTTCCTCCGCGCTCCAGCGTATGATGAGGAGTTTGCGTGAGGCGGGGGTCGCCTCCACGACATTCATCTACGGGGGAGACACGACATGGGTCTGATCAATGGTTTGTGGCTGATGGTTCTCGGCGTGCTCGGCGCGTCCAACCTGATCATCGCGTCGAGGCCGAACGCGAAGGAGCTCATCGGCAAGCTCGCGCCGTACCAGGGCTGGATCGGCGCGATCTCGGCGCTGTGGGGCGTCTTCGGCATCATCGTGTCCGTCCTCCACCTGGGCTTGCTCACGCTGTTCCCGATCCTCTGGGTGACGGGCCTCGCCAACGGCGTCCTGCTGTTCGCGCTCGGCCTGCTCCTCGGCGTAAAGGTGCTGAAGTCGTTCATCACCGACCCGGGCGCGCAGGCCAAGATGGATCAGACCATCACGCGGCTCGCGCCGAAGCAGGGCATGCTCGGCCTGATCGCGATCGGCGTCGGCGTGTGGATGATCATCTCGACGTTCATGTGGCACGTCGGCTGATTCTCTGCGACGGCGGCGTCGCGTAGGCTGCGGCGCATGAAACAGCTCCGCATGGTTCTCGCGATCGCGCTGGCGGTCGGTGCGTGTTCGAAGAAGCCGGCACCCGCCGTGGACACCGGCAGCGGCTCCGGAGCTCCGACCGCCGTGGTCGTTGCCGCCGACGCGGCCGAGGTCGTCGTCGACGCCGCCGCCGCGGTCACCGGACCGGTCGACGCGCCGACGCCGGGCCCGATCCCGCTTTACACTCCGGCGGCCTCGACGCCGGACGCGATCAAGGCCGCCGTCACCGCGACCGACCGCACCGACGACGATCGCCGGCTCGATGCCGGTCGCAAGCCTGCCGAGGTCCTCGCCTTCTTCGGCGTCGCGCCGGGCCAGAAGATCGGCGAGCTGTTCGCCGGCGGCGGCTACACGAGCGAGCTGCTCGCGCGCGTGGTCGGCGAGAAGGGCGCGCTCTACGCGGAGAACACGAAGGAGCTGATGGACAAGTTCATCCGCGCGCCGTGGACCGATCGCATGACCCACCCCGCGATGGCGCACGTGACCGGCGTCGAGCTCCCGATCGATGCCCCGTTCCCCGCCGAGGCCAAGGACCTCGACGCAGTGATCACGATCCTGAACTATCACGATGTCTCGCTGCTCGGCGCCGATCCCGCAAAGATGAACGCGGCCGTGTTTGCGGCGCTCAAGAAGGGCGGCGTCTACGGCATCGTCGACTCGAGCGCGCAGGCAGGCAGCGGCCGCCGCGACAGCGACTCGTTCCATCGCATCGACGAGGCGCTCGTGACGAAGGAGGTCGAGGCCGCGGGCTTCAAGCTCGCCGCGTCGAGCGACGTGCTGCGCAACCCCGGCGACAAGCGCGACTGGAGCTCGTCGCCCAAGGCGGCCGGCGAGCGGCGCGGAACGAGCGACCGCTTCGTGCTGAAGTTCGTGAAGCCGTAAGGCGCGGTCGCACGCGCGATCCCGTCGCGAGCGGCGCGCTATCATCGCAACCGATGAAGCCGAACGTGGGGAAGTGCCTGCTGGTGTCGAAGGTGTTGATCGCGGACGGCATGATGCAGGACGAGGAGCGCGCGTTCCTCGCGGAGATGATGACGGCGCTCGACCTCACGCCCGAGGAGCGCACGAGCGTGGTGGAGCTGAAGGGGCTCGATCAGGCGGAGCCGTTCGTGCGGGGCTTGCCGGCCGAGGAGCGCCAGGCCCTGGTCGAGCAGCTCGTCGATGCGGCGTCGGCCGACGGCAAGCTCTCGCCGCACGAGCTCGCGATGGTGAAGCGACTGACGACGGCGCTCGGTCTGTAGCCCGCGCGCGGAGGGTCGGGCCTGATTCAGGCCGGCTCGAACGGGAGCTCGACCTGGTACCGCGGCACCCGGTCGGCGATGCCCCAGAGCCCGACGGTGAGCGCATCGGGCGTCACGTCGATCGTGCCGAAGGTCTGGAGGTCGTCCCACGGCGGCAGGTTGCCGGTGCCAGGCGCGGGAGCCCACACGTAGCGGGCCTCGGCGCCGAGCGTCGGATCGAGCCGCTCGGGGCCGAACGTGCCCGCGTGAATCGGTCCCGCGACGAACTCCCAGAACGGGCGAAAGTCGACGCCGGTACCGCGCGCCGGATCGAAGTGGTGCGCGGTCGCGTAGTGCACGTCGGCGGTGACCCACGCCGTGTTGCGCACGCCCCGCGCCTTCATGCCCGCGAGCACGGCCGCGAGCTCGATCTCGCGTCCGCCGGGCGGACCCGCGAGGCCATCAGCGAAGCCCTCCCGTCGCGTGGCGCCCGGCCCATCGCCGATCACGAGGCCGATCGGCTGGTCGCATGCCACGAGCTTCCAGCGCGCGCGCGACGCCGCGAGCTGCTCCACGAGCCACGCCGCCTGCGCGGGGCCGAGCATCGCGGTGCCGAGGCCGGTGTCGTTCGGCGTGCGATACGCGCGGCAGTCGAGGACGATCACGTCGAGGAGCGGGCCGTAATGGATCACGCGGTTCACGGGCCCCGGCGCCAGCGGCATCCACTCGAACATCGCCTGGCGCGCGCGGGCCGCGA
>JAYSYE010000335.1:0-14894 GCA_043716635.1 Deltaproteobacteria bacterium
TCACGGCCTGCACGCCGCGCTGATCAGCGCGTACCGCGAACAGGGTGGCGCCGAGCCGACGCCGCGGATCGCCGTGGTCGGCTGGGCCGGCGACAAGAACGACGGCGACCGGGAGCTCGCGGCGATCGACTTCGTCGGCCTGGGCTCGCCGGCCGCGCTCATCGATCCGCGCGAGCTCAGCTATCGCGACGGGCGGCTGCATGCGCGCGGCGAGCGCATCGACATCGTGAACCGGCGAGTCCAGCTCCACGAGTTCTGGGAGCGGCCAGACGACCTCGCGGTCCTGACCCGGGCCTACCGCGATGGTGCGGTGTGCATGGTGACGCCCCTCCGCGCGGAGGTCGCGACCACCAAGACGCTGCTGGCGCTGCTCCAGAGCGCGGACGTTCGTCCGCACCTCACCGCGCCCGAGCGCGCCCTGGTGGACACGGTGTTGCCGCCGACCTGCGTGGTCACCGCTCACACGCGGGCCGAGGTCCTCACCGATCACGCGACGTGGGTGCTCAAGCCCGGCAACGGCTACGCCGGTGCGGGCATCACGTTTGGCAGCGAGCTGACTGCGGCCGACTGGCAGGCTCGCGTGGACCACATCCTCGCTGCGGGCGAAACGTGGGTCGCGCAGCGGCGAGCGCCGACCTCGACCTACGAGGTCGTGACGGTCGCGAACGGCGCACTCGCGGCGCGGACGCTGAACGTGACGTGGGGTCCCTGGATCCAGGGGGGGCGCTTCTGCGGCGTCACGTCGCGGGCCGCGGGCGGCCTCCTCGTCAATGTCGCCGGCGGCGGCGCTCTGATGAGCGGCGTGACGTACCGGCACGTCTGACCACGCGCATCGCGCACCGGCAGTCGCCGAGTGGGACTCGCCGCCACGTCGATGGCGGCGGCGGCGCCTGGTCGCAAACGCGAGGGCTTCTGTTAGGCTCGGCGGTGCGAGTGACCTACCGCCTGTCATCCATGTTCGTGATCCGGCTGGCGGGCGTGCCGTTCGAGGCGCTGGACCGACTCGCCACGCCCGCGACGCTCGCGGGTGCCCGCGAGGTGGTCGCCGCCGAGGCCGACCTCGCGCGCGGCGCGGAGCTGGCGCTCGCGGCGCTGCGTCATCCGAATTCCCCGTACGCGGCCAAGACAGTCGACCGCGCCCGTCGCGCGCTGGGCCAACGTGCGCGGCTGCCCAATGATGCGCGGACGCTGACCCCGGAGTTGACGGCGTACGCCACGCAGCACGCGGACGTCACGACACTCCGCGAGACGCTCGAGATGACGCTCCGCGACGAGCTCGCCCATGCTCGCCGGGAGCTCGCGGTCGCCGCCGCCGGGCCCCTGCGCCGCTACAGCGTGTTCGCGGCGTCGAGCTCGGTCAGCGAACGCCTCGACGGCGCGGGCGATGGCGCAGGGGATCGGGGGTGGCGCGAGCGCGCGACCGATCGACTCCACCTCAACTACCTCCAGCGAGTCGCCGCCAAGAACGATACGATCAGCGAATTTGGACCGACCGGCTGGGGCCGGCTCGACCGCAATGCCCGCGGGATCGAGCTCGCGCCCGTCCCCGGGATCGCGTTGCGCGACGTGTTTCTCGAGAAGTGGGTCAGCACCGCGCTCGCCGAAGCAATGACCTCGGATCCGCTGGCGCGGCTCGAAGCCTCGCCACGACTTCACCCCCATGGCCGCTGGACGGGATCGACGTTCGAGCGCGACGATCTCGAGGGCGCGGATGCCTCCCGCCCACTCTCCGCACGGGACCTCGCCGTGCTGGCGCGCGTCGACGGACATACCCCCGCGCACGCGCACGCCGACATCGAGACGTTGACTCAGCTTGCACTGGACGGTGTCGTGCTGTGGCGGTTCGAGGCGCCCGTTCTCGAGCCACACCGGGCGCAGTTCCTGCGGGCGGACGTCGAGGCCTGGCGCGCGGGGCCCGCACGGTCCCGGTGGCTGCCGATCGTCACGCGTCTCGTCGATGCGCCCGTACGATTCGCCGAGGCCGATGTCGACGAGCGCCGCGCGATCATCGGCGAGGTGGAGGTCACGCTGCGCGGCCTCCGGGACGGTCACGCCGCGGAGGCCGACCGGGGTCGGGTGCTGTACGCGGCGACCAACGTGATCGGCGAGGAGTGTCTGCGCACGTGCAACTTCACCCTCGGCGGCGACGTCGCCGCACGGTTCGAGGCCGAGGCAGCGCCCTGGCTGGACCTGTTCACGGACACCGCGTCCCACGCCTGGCAGCACGTGTCGCGCCGGATGCTCCAGCTCCACGAGGGGGCGCCCCGCCGGGACGGAATCGTGCCGTTGCTCGCGTTCTTGCGGCACGCCGACCAGGCAGGCGTCCCGCTGGGCCGCGATGGCATCGCGCAGCTCGCCAGCGAAGCGTTCCGCGAGGTTCAACGCGCGTTCGAAGCCCACCTCGACGCGCGCGCCGACGCACCGGAGATCGAGCTTACCGTCGAGGATTGCCACCTCGTTCGCCGGCAGTTCGCGCCGCCGCCCTCCCCGGTCTGCCCGTCCGTCGATCTTCAGATCGCGGCCTCGTCGCTGGCCGCGATCACCGCTGGCCACTACCAGATGGTCGTGGGCGAGGTGAACCTGGTCTGTCCGATCGCCGCGCATGTCTTCTACTGGGGCTGCCCCGACCGCGCCGAGCTGGACGCGGAGATCCGCCGGCTCGTCGGGACCACGCGCGCCTGCCATGCCTCGGTCCGCGTGATGGACCGCGCGAACCACAACGCGTTTCACTGGCCCGAGATCTTCGGCGACGGTTGGACCGGTGTGGTCGCCGACCGGCTCGCGCCGGGGCGGCGGACCGTGGCCCCGTCCGCCGCCCAGGTCGTCGCACGCGGCGGGATGCTCCACGTGATCGGCCCGGGCGACCAGGATCTCGGGGCGCTGGTCACGCCCTGGGACATGCCGTTCGCGCTCGGCATTCACCCGTTCTTGTTCCACCGCAACCGGCACATGGCGCGGCTGCGATCGGGTCGCACCATCCTCCAGCGGCGCAGCTGGACCGTCTCCGTGGAGGAGCTGCCCGGGCGCCACCAAGGCGTCTCGGCGATGCTGCTCGCCGCGGTCGACAAGCTCCGCTCCGCGCGCGATCTTCCACGCCACGTGTTCGTCCGGCCGACGGACAGCGTCCTCGCCCGCATCTCGTCGTCGGGGCGCGACAAGGACGTCAAGCCGTTCTTCGTCGACCTCGAGAGCTACCTGTTCTGCGAGGCACTGCACCACCGGCTGACGAAGTACGGCGAGCTGGAGCTCACGGAGATGCTGCCCTCGCCGGACCAGCTGCCGTGGCAGGAGGCCGACGGACGGCGCACGTTCGAATTGCGGATCGCGTGCGGCCCGGCCCCGACGGTGCCGACCTGAGCTGCCCTGCGATCAGCGCCAGTCCGCGCGCGCGCCGATGCGGACGAGCACGTCGCGCGGGCCGGAGAACATCTCGCGCGCGTGCAGCGAGCGGTGATTGTCGACGACGAGCACGTCCCGCGGCTCCCACTCCACTGGGACGGAGACCCGCGCCGCCACGGCTTCCAGCTCCTCGATCACCTCGGGGGGAACCGGCCGGCCTGACGCCAGGGCCACGACCGCCGTCGCGTCGCCCTTCCGCATCACGTCCAGCATGTTGAGGATGCTGTTGAGGAACAGGGGCTCGCCACCCGGCCCGCGGCGGAGCGCACTGGTGCGGTAGTCGAACCGTAACGCGGTGGGCTCGCTGTCGGCGTGGACCGTGACTCCGTCGCGTCCGCGCAGGTCGGTCTGCACGGCTTCGAGGTCGAGGTGTGGCCAGTAGCCCTGCCACATCGCCTCGTGCCAGCGGTGCAGGTAGACGATCTCCGTGGTCTCGAAGAGCCGCTGCGTCGATGGCGTCAGCTCCGCGAACAGCCGGTCGGCAGGGAGCACCTGCGTGCGACCGCCTTCCCGAGCCGGGGTCCGGCACAGCAACCACAGGTAGTCCGGTCGGAACGGCATGTAGCCGAGCTCTTGATGGGGCGCGACCCGCTGGTTGCCCGGCACCACCTCGATGGTCTGCTCGTCGAGCATTACCTTGCGCTTGCCGTGGGTGAAGAACGTGTCGGAGAACCGCCGGGTCAGCGTGCTGAAGTCTGCGTCCTCGAACGCAAAGCCCCGCAACAGCAGCGCGCCAGCCCGGGCCAGCGAACCGGTGACCTCGTCGGGCGCGACGTCGAGCAGCCGACGCCCGCGCGAGGCATGCAGCACGGCCGTCATCGCACGGGCGTCGCGGCGTGGATGTTCGCGCTCGTCCACCGCTGCGCCGTGAACGTCGCGCGCACGAGCGGCTCGAACGCCTCGAGCGGCAACGAGTCGTACTGCGGGTCGAATGACGGACAGTCCCAGTCATCACTGAACTGCAGCGCCTGATCGAACCACGGCTCGGCGCGATGGACGAGGTACGCCTCCGGATCGAGCTTGCGATGAGGCGCCGAGAACCGACCCTGGAAATCGGCGTGCGTCCGCACGATCTGATAGGCCCCGGGCGACACGAACGGCCGGAGGATCTCCGCCGCGATCGCCGGGTGGTTCAGCAGCGAGATGCCCTTGCCGAGATCGTGACACAGGCTGACGACCACCAGCTCGTCCGAGGCACCGGCGCGCCGGGCCCGCGTCGCGGATTGCAGCGCATGCTCGAGCTGGTCGACCGGAAGGCCGCACCGCGGCTGAGCGCGCAGGCTCCGCAGCAGCCCCAGGATCGTCACCCACGTCTCCGCGACGGCCGCAGGAACCGAGCCCATGAGCAACTCGGAGTCCGCGCGCGACATGTCCTTGAAGTCGGTGAATGCCACCGTGGCGGGACCGTCCATGGCGGTTGGAGCGGCCGCAGCCGCCGCAGCCGAATGACGAGCGTCAGACATCGGACCTCCAGGTCACCGGGTACTCCACCGGCGCCGCGTCGGCTGCAGGAACAGCGCGCGTAGCCGAGCCTCGAAGTGTTCGAGCGGGTGCGTGGGATACGCGGGATCGAAGCTGCACTGGTCCCACTCGTCGGCGAAGCGTGCCGCGAGCGCGAACCACGGCTCGTTCACGTGGGCGTCGCGCGCGCGCGGGTCCGCGCCGTAGTGCTCGTAGAAGTGCAGCCCCTGGAAGTCCTGGTGATTGAGGATCATCCGGTAGGTCTCCTCGCTGACGTACGAGTACAGGAGCTCCGCGGCGATCGCGGGGTGGTTCGGGCCCGAGATCGCCTTGCCGACGTCGTGGCAGAGCGACGCGATCACGACCTCGTCGGAGGCACCGGCCTGCTCGGCGCGGGTCGCCGTCTGCAGGCAGTGTGCGAGCTGATCCACCGCGAACCCGTTGTTGACGTCCGCGAGCGACCGCAGCAGGCCGAGGACGCGATCGCCGACGAACCCATCAGCGCGCGATGCCGCCGCGGTGCGCTTGATGAGCTGCCAGTCCTCCGCGGTGCCTTCATCCATGCGAGTGAACATCGACTCGATCCCAGTTTAGGTCGCGGGTGCTTCCGACACCAGCGTGAATCGGCCGGCGGCCAGCGCGCGCTGGTGGGCGGGGCCGAGCAGATCGCATGCGAGCGCGTGCAGCGGAGTCGGCACACCCACACGCGCCCCCCGGAGCACGATCGCGCCGCTGAGCGCATCGAGCTCCAGACGCCCCGAGCGCTCCGCGTCGCGCAGCATCGACGTCTTGCCGCCGGCGTCGAGACGCGCCAGCACGGCAAGCCAATCGTCCACCGTGGTCTCTGGAACTGCGAGCCCGAGCGCCTGCCCGACGCGCACCCCCTCGACGAGCATCGCGCGCAGCATCGCGTGGAGGCCCGGCGAGCTGCGCACCTCGCCCGCCGCTGCGCGCGCGAGCGCACTGACCGCACCGTACGACGCAGCCCACACCAGCTTGGTCCACACCAGCGAGGGCGCATCGGCGACGATCTCGATATCGAAGCCGGCATCCGCGAGCACGTCGCCGCACGCCCGCGCGACGGGGCTGTCACCTGCCGTCCATCCGCCCATCGCGATCCGCCGGCGCGATCCGTGCTGGTGCACCACGCCCGGCGCTTCGCGCCACGCGCCGATCGTGATCTGGCCGACGATGAGCTGGCCGGCGGGTACGACGCGCGCGAGCGCCTCGGCCGCGTCGACACCATTCACCAGTGTGAGCACCGTACCGTGCTCGTCACATAGCGAGCGCGCCGTCGGGACCGCCGCCTCGAGGTCGTACGACTTGACGGCGAGGACCACCAGCGTCGCCGGTGCGACCGCGTCGCCCGGCGCCGGACAGCTCGCGCGAGCGATGAAGGTCTCGCTGTCACCGACGATGCGCAGGCCCCGCTCGCGGATCGCATCCGCGTGCGCGCCGCGCGCCATCAGCACCACCTCGTGACCCGCCCGCGCCAGCAGCGCGCCGACGTAGCCACCGACTCCACCGGCGCCGACGACCGCGACCCGCATGCTCAGAGCTTGAGGAGGTAGATGTCGAGGTTGCGCTTCTGCACGCTCAGCACCTCGACCCCTGCCGTCTCGAACGTGCGGATCCAGTCCGCGCGGGACATCAGCCCCTGGTTCGACAGCGGGTGCATCAGCTCCTGATAGAACAGGTAGCGGAAGCGCACGTCGAGCGGGACCTCGTTATAGGACTCGGGCGGCAGCCGGTCGAACTCGCCCAGGATCAGGTACTTGCCCGGGAAGCACTTGCGCATCCGGGCGAGCACGTCGAGCACGCCCTGCTCGCCATCGCGGAGGAACTCGTGCAGCACCGCGATGCACACGAACAGCTCCACGTCCTGGACCTTGTCCGCATAGGTCTCGGGCTGGCCGACGTCGCCGAGCACGAGCCGGATCCGGCTCGCCATATCGGCTGCGCCGATGGTGTCGCGGGCGGACGTCAGCGCGCCCTCCGAGATGTCGACGCCGACACCCTTGATGTCGGGCGCCTCGCGACAGAACTTGACGAGGAGGTGGGCGGAGCCGCACCCGAGGTCACCGAACGTGCGGATCCCGAGCCGACGGATCTCGCTCATGATCCCGTCGTGTGACTCGACGGTGACGCCGCGCGTGCCGATCGCGAGATAGTCGCCGCGGCGCACGAAGTCCGTCCCGTACACCTTCTCCTTCTTGAGCACCGGGACGAGCTCGGACAGGATGCAGGAGTACGCGCCGACGTTGTTGTAGAGCAGGTGCATCGTGCGCGGTTCGAATGCCCACGCGCCGCGCTCGCCGAGGCGCCAGCGGTCCCCCGTCTGGGCGAGCACCTCGTCCGACAGCTTCGCGTACGTGAGCACGTGCTCGAGCCGCTTGCCGTCGAGGCCGAGTCGATCCGCGAGCTCCCCCGTGGTCAGGCCATCCGGTGCTGCCCGCAGGGCCTCCAGGACGCCCGTGTCATGGAGCGCGAACAGCAGGTAGGCGCGCACGTAGCCGTTGCGCATGGTCTCGCGCCACATGTCGGCGCTGGACGTGTTGTTGAGCGTGTCGAGGTCGGATCCCACGCGAAGCAGACTGCCAGCAATCTCCGGATCGCGTCTACGCTCGTTCGGGTATGCGTTCGACCACCTGTCGCCAAAAGTGGGCTCCGAAATGCCCCGATAAATTCAGCCTCCGTCGATGGGCCGCCGGATTACGAACTGACGTGGTTGACTACGTTGCGCGAAGATTGGCTAAGTGGTGGCGGCAGTTGTAATGGAAGCCACGCGTCAAGCTCCCGCTCTCTTCGCACCCGGGCCCACGTACGTGCCCGAGCGGCTGCGGCTCGCGATGGGTGAACCCCTCATCCACCACCGCAGTCCGCAGTTCAAGGTCATGTTCGCGGACATCCGCGAGCGTCTCGCGCGCGTGTGGCGAGCGGGCCCGGACTGGGAACCGCTGGTGTTCGCATGCTCGGGCAGCGGTGCCATGGAGGCCGCCGTCGTCAATTTCATGCGGCGCGATCGCGCCGCGCTGGTGATCTCGTCCGGCAAGTTCGGGGAGCGGTGGTCGACCGTGGTGCGCGCCTACGGCTGCCAGGTGGTCGAGCACAAGCTTCGCTGGGGCGAGCGCGTCTCGATCCCGGCGGTCGAGGACGTGGTCCGGGCGAACCCGAACATCGGCGTCGTTTACCTGACGTCCGCCGACACCTCCACCGGGATCCGGCATCCGATCGGCGAGCTGTGCCAGTCGATCCGCAAGCTCTCCGATGCCCTCATCGTCGTCGACTGCATCTGCGACTTCGGCGGTGGGCGGCCCGTCCGGCCCCTCGAATGGGATTGCGACGCGCTCATCAGCTCCAGCCAGAAGTGCCTGCTGCTCCCGCCCGGCCTCGGGCTCGCGCACCTGTCGCCGCGCGCGATCGCCGCGCTTGCCGAGGCCGACCTCCCGCGCTTCTATTTCGACTGGCGCTCCGAGCTCGCGTATCAGCGCGACGAGAGCATCACCCACTTCACCTCGCCGGTCAGCCTCCTCCGCGGGCTGCAGGAGATGCTGCGGATGATGGAGGAGACGGGTGTCGAGGTCATCGAGCAGCGCTATGCGGGCATGGGCCGCTCGGTGAGAGCCGGCATCGAAGCGCTCGGCCTCGAGGTGTTCCCGGACGATCCGTCGGATGCGCTCACGGTGGTCCGGTGCTCGCCAGGCCTCGATGGTGGCGCCGTGATCTCGCACCTCCGCGAGCACCACGGCGTGCAGCTCGGCAGCGGTCAGGACGCGATCAAGGGCAAGGTGTTCCGGATCGGCCACATGGGCGTGTTCGGAGCTCGCGAGGTCTACGGGCTCTTCGGCGTGCTCGAAGCCACGCTTGCGGCGCTCGGCCACCTGCGCTGCGAGCCCGGCGCGTCGGTCGCCGCCCTGGCGCGGGCCTTCTCCGGCAAGCACGGGTGACGTATTCAGACGATTCTTGAAGCGTTCCTGGAAGCGCAGTCGAGCGCTCCAGAGCAGCTGATGTTCGAGGGCCTCGGTGGCCCTCGCATCACGTACCGAGACGCGGCCGGCCTCGTCGCGTCGGGGCTGTCACGGCTCGAGAACGAGCGGCTCGAGGCGGGCGATCGCGTGCTGTTTCTCCTCGACGAGACGGTGCCCCTCGCCCTCGGGCTGCTGGTGTGTGGGTACGCGCGGCTCCTGATGCTGCCGATCTCTCCCATCTTCTCGGACGAGCACGTCCGGATGCTGGTGACCCAGTGCGGCGCCCGCGCAGTCGTCACGTCTCCCGCGCTGACCGAGCGCGCGGGGCACCTGGGGCTGCCCGTCCTCACGTGTGCGCACTGGCTGACCGCCCGGTGGAACGGAGGGAGCACACCCGACGCGGACAACGGGGACAAGGAGCCGCTGTTCGCCCGCGAGCACGTCACGGACGCGCTCGCTCCGCTCCTGGCGTGTGCTGGCGTGGAGCTCGACGCGCCGTTCATCATCCAGCCCACGAGCGGCAGCACCGGCGTCCCGAAGCTGGTGGTCCGGACGCACCGCGCGCTCGCGCGCTACGCGGCTTACATCGGCGACGAGGTGTTGCGCATCATCCCGATGTCACCGCGGATGCTCGCGATCAACGCGCTCACGCACGCCTTCGCAGCGCACATGTTCGCCGTCGCGATGCGGATCCGAGCGACGCTGCTGCTCCCGACCCACCTCGACTTTCACTGCACCCTGGCGGAGGTGCAGTCACTCGACCCCACCATCCTGCCGATGACACCCCGCGTGCTCTCCTCGCTGCTCGCGCAGCACGCGAAGGTGACCGACGGACAGTCGCTGCTCGGAGCGAGCGCGCGACTCCTGCTCTCCGCCGGTGGTGGGCTCGCACCCGCCGTCGTCAAGCGAGTCCAGGACGAGGGCGTGGAGGTGATCGAGTTCTACGGATCGAGCGAAGCGTCGCTCATCTCGTATGCGCGCCAGGGTGCGCACCGTCCGGGCTCGGTCGGGCTGCCAGCCGCTGATGTCGAGTTCCGCCGCACGCCGAAGGGAGAGCTGCTCGTCCGCTCACCGGGGCTGATGGCCGGCTACTACGGCGACTCGGAGATGACGGACCTGACGTACACCGAGGACGGGTATCTCCGCACCGGCGACATGGCCGAGGTCGACGCTGACGGCTTTCTCCACGTGCTCGGGCGCCGCCGCGATGTCTTCAGCACGCCCGAGGGCACGAACATCTTCCCCGAACGCCTGGAGGTCGGGCTCGAGGCTTGCCAGGACTTCGATCAGGTGATCCTCGTCGGCGACGGCAAGCCGTACCTGACCGTGCACATCGCCGTCCGCGGCGACGGGCTCGCGGCCGACCGGTCCGGGTTCCTCGATCCAACGCAGCACGCGGAGCTGTACGCGCACGCGGCCCAGCTCCTCGAGGACTTCAACCTCCATCACGAAGCCATCGAAGGCGTGGTCGCCTTTGCGCTCTACGGGTCGCGATTCCCGACCGAGGTGTACCGCCCGATCTCCGCGGGCAAGTTCTCGAAGGATCGACCGGAATTCTTGCGGCGATTCGCGCCCCATATCGCGCTGCTTTATGGCGATCTGGCTCGCAATTCAGCGCACTTCGTTCCGCCTGGCGAGCGTCGGTTCTCCCGCCGACTCGCGCTCGTAGAACGACCGCAATCCCCTACGAGGTGACCCGTGCTCGACCTATTGTTCACGAACGCTCGGATCTGTGACGGCAGCGGAAGCCCCTCGCACCACGGTGCTGTCGGCGTGCAGGATGGGCGGATCACGTTTGTCGGCGGTAGCGGCGATGGTCAGGTCGCGCGCAGGACGATCGACGTGCAGGGCGAGGTGCTCGCGCCGGGGTTCATCGATCCGCACACTCACTACGACGCCCAGGTGTGCTGGGACGACACGCTGACGTCCTCGCCGTGGCACGGCGTGACCACGATCTGCATGGGCAACTGCGGGGTCGGCGTCGCGCCGGCGCGTCCGGCTGCGCGCGAGGCGCTGCTGCGAGACCTCGAGAACGTCGAGGCGATTCCCTACGAGGTGATGAGCACGGGGATCCCGTGGGGCTGGGAGAGCTACGGCGAGTACCTCGACTTCATCGATCGCAAGGGCACGAGCATCAACCTCGTCGGCCTGGTCTCGCTGACGGCGCTCCGCTACTACGTGATGGGAGAGGCGGCGATGGAGCGCGCGGCGTCCACCGACGAGGTCGGCAAGCTCCAGGACGAGCTCCGCCGGGCGATGCAGGATGGAGCGTGGGGGTTCTCGGGTGACTTCCTGCCGCATCACGTCGGCTACAAGGGCCGGCCGCTCGCCTGCTCGCTCGCGAGTCGGGAGGAGATCCGCGGGCTGTGCGAAGTGCTGCGCGAACTCGATCGCGGGACCGCCTCGATCTCGCTGGCCTCGACCCGGCTCGGGACGCTGCCGCTCTCCGATGCCGATGTCGAGCTACTGCGCATGATGGTGACCGTCAGCGGTCGTCGCATGACGTGGCTGCCGCTGCTGTCGAAGTTCGGCGAACCGGATTTTCCGCGCCACACCCTCGCCAAGCTCGGCGAGCTCGTCGCGCACGCCGTCCCGCAGATCACGCCGCGCCCGATGGTGTTCCTCGTCTCCCTCGGCAAGCCGTTCCGCTTCGGCTGGTACGACACGTGGAAGAAGGCGATCGGCGCGACCCGCGACGAACAGGAAGCGCTCTACCGCTCTCCCACGTGGCGCACGGCTGCGCTCGAGGAGATGCGCACCCACGACCGGCAGTTTCCGTGGGCGAACTTCTGGGTCAAGCACACCCGGAGCCCCGCGCTCGCCCACTACGAGGGCCGCACGATCGCCGCGATCGCCGCCGCCGAGGGAAAGTCCCCACTCGAGACGTTCCTCGACATCGGCCTCGCCGATGACATGAACGGGATCTTCGAGCTGCAGAACGCGAACCTCGATCCGGCCGGCGTCGAATGGCTGGTCAAGAACCCCGATCTCCTGATCGGCGTGTCGGACGCCGGCGCGCACGTCGATCAGCTGTGCGACGTCGTGTACTCGACCTACGTGCTCCAGCACTGGGTCCGCGAGACCGGTGTGCTCTCCCTCGAGGAGGGCGTGCGCCGGCTGACCTCGATGCCGGCCCACGTGTTCGGGATCGCGGCGCGCGGCCGCCTCGTGCCCGGCTACCACGCCGACCTCGTGATCTTCGACCCGGCCACCGTGGGCCCCGAGCCGCCCGAGATGCGCGCCGATCTGCCGCTCGGCGCCGAGCGCCTGATCGCAAAGGCGCACGGGATCACGGCCAGCTTCGTCGGTGGCGTCCAGGTCCTCGACCGCGGCGAGCTGCTCGCAGCCCGGCCGGGGAGAACGCTGCGCAGCGGACGCGACGGCTGAAGCCAGGAGGGTGAATGGCGTAGCCATTCGGGACCACCTCGTGCCGGAACGGCCTACCGCGGCTCGACGTCGTACGGACCCGCACGGTCGGGCTCGCGCTCGGCCACAGCGAGATACTCGGGCAGCACGCGTCGGAGCTCCGCCGTGAGCACGCTGGCGCGCGCCTCGTCGAACGTGAGCTCGTCATCGATGTACGCTTGCAGCAGCGGGACGCCCCGGCGCGCATGGCGGGCCGCATCCTCGGCGCGCTTCGGCACGAACAGCATGTGGAGATGCTCCGAGTTCTCCGAGAACGCGAGCATGTACACCCGCTCGGCACCCGCCACCGTCACGAGGGCGCGGCTGACGGCCGCGAAGACGGGCGCCGCGCTCGCCCACAGGGCTGCGGGCGCGTCGACGAACGTCGTGTGGACGTTCGCGAACACGAACACGGAACCGGCCGGCCAGCGCCGGTGGACGTGCGCGACCGACCACGTCGGGCCAGCGTGTACGTCGTAGTGCGGCCGAGTACGTCCAGATTCGCAAAACGCACACTCGGTCATGAGATGCCTTCCGGGAGCAGGCCCGCGTTGCGGGGTCACCGAATGTCGCTAGTATCACAGCCGAGCTGCGCCGCCGCCACCTCGGCGTCCACCGCGCTCGCTCGCGCTGACCCGTTCACGAGGTGCCGCTGACATGACTATCCCCAACGAAGCACGTGGCGTGGGCTTCCAGGTCAACTTCTTCACGCGGGGCCTGCTGACAGAGCTCGAGCAGGCCGGCGTTCGCGTCGACTACCTCGAGCTGCTGTGCGACACGATCTCGGGATCGCTCGAGGGTCCGCACGTGATCGAGCCCCGGCACGAGGCGTGGCTTGCCGATCTGAAGGCGCGCTACCCGCTCGTCGCGCACAGCAACTTCGGCGAGAACTACGGATTCGCCGAGCTCGATGACACGCCGTGCGTGAAGCGCCATATCCCGATCGCGCAGGCCATGAACGCGGCGTGGATGACCGATCACCTGTTCTACGGCACGCCATCGACCTCGTACATGTGGTCGACCCCGATCCAGTTCTCTCCCGAAGAGGCCCGCCGCGTCGCGGATCGTGCGCGCATCCTGCAAGACCGGCTCGGCATGCCGCTCCTGCACGAGAACGCGTTCATCTATGCGCTGTTCCCGGGCTCGACCCTGACCGAGCCACAGTTCCTGCGCGAGATCGTGGAGCGCGCGGGCACGCATCTGCTGCTCGACCTGCACAACATCCACTCGAACGATCTCAACTTCGAGGGCTTCGACTGCTGGGAGTTCATCAAGAACGTTCCCCTCGACCGCGTGATCGAGGTCCACGTCGCGGGCGGGCAGTGGATCGACGGCTGGTACCACGACCTCCACAATGACAGCGTCCCCGAGCGGGTCTGGGAGATGCTCCAGTACGTGCTCGAGCGCAGCAAGAGCGTGCGCGGCGTGACGCTCGAGGTGCAGGGTCCCGTGCACAACGCGCTGTCGCATCCGATGGACGCGAGCTGGGTGGAGATGGCCGCCACCGATCTGCGCCGGATCGATACCCTGTGGTCGCGCACCCATGTTTGAGCTCTACACGTCCACGCGATCGTTCGACGCCCGCCGCGTCTACGAGATCTGGCTCGAGATCGTCCAGAACGAGCAGCTCTACGACGCGATCATGCGTGACGACTTCGAGGTCGGACGCAAGCTCGGCTACTCCGACGAGGACGTCGCGATCCTGCAGGACTTCGCGCGTCAGCCCGGGACGCGGTGGCACGTCGAGAACCTCCGCTACCGCGCGACGATGATGGTGTCGCGGTTCGTCGACACCTACCTGCCCGCGACGATGCAGCTGCTGACGGGCGGCTCCGCGGACTGGCAGCGCGACCTGGTGTTCGAGTACCTCGCGCTTCACCGCTGGATCGAGTTCGGCCACTACCGGCGGTTCGCCGAGTGCGCGCGGTTCGTGGCGTTCGTGCGAACGCGCGTGATGTTGCGGCGCCGGCCGCCACCCCATATCGAGGATGTCATGGCACTCGAGGTGGGCACGCTCGACCTGCTCGCGCGCGGCAGCACGTTGGCCGCGGATGCGTGGCAGCCCACGGGTGCCAGCGATCTCGTGTGCGCGGGACCGGTGCAGGCCGTGGTCGAGCTCGGGGCCGACATCGTCGACTGGATGCGCGCACCGCGCGGGGAGATCACGCTCGGGCCCCTCGGCCCGCGCGCGGTGCTGCTGGTGCTGCCGTCCCCGTCGAGCGATGTCGTGGTGGAGCCTCTTGACGACGGCGCCCGCGCGCTCCTGGCGGCCTGTCAGGCTCCTGTCTCGCTCGCGACGCTCGCCGCGACGGGTCCCGCGCACGCCGACGTGCTCGCCCGCTGGCGCGAGCGCCGCATCATCGTGCCGGCGGCATCCCGCGGGAAGTGAGCGGAGATCGCGACGGCCCTGTCACGGCGCGATCCCGAGACCGTCCCGCATCACCTCGCCCGTCCCCGCCGCGGTGACCCCCGCGATCACGCTCGCCCCGCCCTCCTCGACCGATCGCGGCGCGTTTCGGCCGCCCATGTCGGTCCGGACCCATCCCGGGTCGGTCGCGTTCACGCGAATGCGCCGCGGGTGGAGCTCGGCGGCGAGGATCCGGGTGAGCGCGTTGAGCGCAGCCTTGGACACGGCGTAGGCGTCGGCGCCCCAGCCCGTGC
>JAYSYE010000336.1:0-1523 GCA_043716635.1 Deltaproteobacteria bacterium
GCGCGCGATCGAACGGCCGCGCGAGCACGGTGACGATCGTCGCCTGCAGCGTGATCACGAGCGGCACGAGCGCGGCGATCAGCACCCAGCGCCCGCGCCGGGCAGCGGTGCGCAGGACGCCTTCGAGCCCGCGTGCCGTGCCCCACGCTCGGTCCCACAGCAGCGGCGCGATCATCTCGACACAGCTCTCTGCACCCGCGATGCCTCGCGCGACTCGCGACATCTCGGTGACTTGGACGCGAGCGTGTCTCCTCCGCGCCGGGCTGTGTGTCCCGCTGGCCACCCGCGCGCTAACCGCCCGTCGCGCCAGCGCTCGCGGCCGGCATCACCGATGCACTGCGGCGAATCGCCATGAGCCTGCGCCGCCTCCCACGTGCACTCTCCCGTGCCGTCACCCGTGCCCTCCCACTCGTCCTGCTCGCCGCGTCCTGCGGCGGCAACACGCTCCATCAAGATGTTCGGGTCATGTCGTTCTCGCCGCAGGGCGCGGTCGACAAGGCCGAGTCGATCGTCATCCGCTTCGACAAGCCCGTGGTCGCGAAGGCGCTGGTGAACCAGCCGGTCGCGGCCGCCGACGTTCGAGTCTCGCCGAGCTTTCTATTCAAGGGCTACTGGCAGGATGCCCAGACGCTGGTGCTCGAGCCCGTGGCGCCGCTCGCCGCATCGACGCGGTACGAGGTCGCGCTCGTCGGAGCCCTCGGGGTCCGGACGGGTGCCTTCAAGCTCGCGTTCGTGAACCAGCCGCTCGCCGTCGACGGCGTGTGGGGCGTCGACGCGTCGATGCTCGATCCGAAGGGGGCCGTGCCGGTCTCGTTCAACCAGGCGGTGCTCCCCGCGGATGCAGCCGCCCATTGCAAGCTGCTCGCGCCGACCGGCACGATCGGCCTCGGCGGAACCGGCCCGGCGGGCGCGAACCTCGCGCTGGTGCCCGCGCGGCCCCTCGTGTCGGGCGTCGACTACACGCTCCAGTGCGACGGGCTCGCGGGCGCCGGCGGCAACGCCCCGCTCGACAAGCCGTACTCGCTCGCGGTGTCGGCGCGGCCGGCGCTCGCCGTCGAGAGCGTCACGCCGACCGGCACGGACATTCCCGCCGACGAGGTCGGGATCGCGGTGCGATTCACGACTCCCGTCACGCTCGATGCCGCCCGCGCCGCGGCCTCGAGTCGACCGGTGATTCCCGGCCTCGACAAGGGCTATCTGTCGGACGATGGCCTCGAGTACACGGTCACCGCGAACCTCGAGGCCCAGACCGCGTACACGGTGACCGTCGCGGGCACCCTCGTCGACACGTTCGGCCAGCCGCTCGGCGCGGCGGCGACGGCGACGTTCCACACGGGCACCGCGCGGCCGCGCCTGTCGATGGAGCGCGGCATCTTCGCGGTCGAGGCGAGCGCCGCGGGGTATCCGC
The DNA here is from genome assembly GCA_043716635.1 of Deltaproteobacteria bacterium. Lineage (GTDB taxonomy): Bacteria > Myxococcota_A > Polyangia > Haliangiales > Haliangiaceae > JABFXX01. Next base: position 1,409 of record JAYSYE010000336.1, read on the forward strand.
TGTGGACCCGGAACATCGACAAGTTCTCCGTGGAATGCGGTGCCATCCCACGCAGCAAGCTCGTGCAGGTCCTCACGACCGACATGAACTACGACGCGTGGGGCGGCAACGATGA
>JAYSYE010000337.1:0-4920 GCA_043716635.1 Deltaproteobacteria bacterium
ATCGGCTTGTGCGAGCGAACGGTCGATCGCTGCGTACAACTTCTCGCGATCGGCGTCGCTCATCCCATCGTCATCGCCTTCGACGCTTGCCAGCAGCGCGTGAGCGATCTCCAGCCGCACGGGCTCATCGAGCGCGAGGAGCTGCTGGAGGAGCTGTTGCGGCACGGCTATGCTCCAAGCCTACCTGAGCGCGGTGCGACGGTCGACGGACCGAATTTCCGGTGGGATAAGCCGGTCGATGCGGCGGTTCGGAGCGGCGCCCGGCACCCCGACGACATTGCCGAGGCGGTGCTCTACCTCGGTTCACCCGCGGCGAAGTTCCTGACCGGACAGACGCTGACGGTCGACGGCGGCATGGTCTCGAAGTAGCGCTCGCGACACCGACACCGACACCGACACCGACACCGACACCGACACCCAAACGCTCACCCATCCGAGGCATCCCCACGACTCGCAAGCTCGACTCACGCCTGCTCGATAGCGGCGACGCATTCCCGTCCCTGGACCTCGATCTCGTCACCGGCAGCAAGCTCACGTTGCCGTCAGGGCTGACCCAGCCGTTCAACGTGGTGCTCGTCAACCGCGGCTCGTGGTGTCCGTTCTGCATCGCGCAGCTCGAGGCATTTCAGGCCGGACTCCCCAGGCTCGAGGCCGAAGGGATCGGCGTCGTCGCGTTCTCGGCGGATCCCCTCGAGAAGCCGCGTGGGGTCGTCGCCGACAACCACCTGACCTTTCCCGTGGGCTACTGCGCGTCGGTCGAACGCACCGCGCAGTTGCTCGGTACGTTCTACGATCCCACGCCGAGCCACACCACGCCGTACCTGCAGTCCACGGGGTTCGTGCTCGCACCTGGCGGCAAGGTCCTCACGAGCGTGTACAGCTCCGGTGCGATCGGCCGGCTCGTCTGGCAGGACGTGCTCGGGATGGTCCAGTACCTCAAGAGTCAACCCTGAGCGCGAGGCCGCTGAACCCGAGAGCACGGCCGCGGTGGGCGGGGGACCGCACCGGGCAACGGCGGCCTCACGCCAGACCACATCATGTACAGCGCCGGAAGGTTCAGCAGCGTCAGGAACGTGACGACCGAGAGGCCACCCATGATCGCGATCGTGCTCGGTCCCCAGAAGCCGCTGCACAGGACCAACGCTCTCCGATGCAACCTTTCGTGAGCCGCGCGATCGTGCGCTCGCGCGCAGTGCCGACTGAGCGAGCCAATCACGGACACATCCCCGCGCCACACGCCGGTTCCAACTCCGAACCGTGGACGCGGTTGCACCCGGGACGCCGCTTATCCCGTGCGTGTACAACGACTTGCCGCGCGCAGACGCCGCTCCGCCTCGCGACGGTTTCGCGCCGAGCGCTGGCGCCACAAGGCACGGGCATTGCTGACACCAGCCGGCATGAGCAAGACGAGCGCGACATGGAAGGTTCTCGGGGGCGTGGGCGCGGTGCTGGTGGGGCGCTCGCTGCTGCGGCGGCATCGCAAGCTCGACCTGCGCGGCAAGGTCGTGGTCGTCACGGGCGGCTCGCGCGGCCTCGGGCTCGTGCTCGCGCGCGAGCTGGTCGCGCGTGGTGCGAGCGTCGCGATCGGCGCGCGGGATGCGGCGGAGCTGGAGCGCGCGCGGATGGATCTATCGATCCGCGGCGGGACCGTGCACGCGGGCGTCCTCGACGTTACCGACCGCGACAGCGTGGGCCGGTTCATCGCCGAGGTGCAGGACGAGGTCGGCGCCATCGACATCCTCATCAACAACGCGGGCGTGATCCAGGTCGGGCCGCTCGCGCGCATCGCGCTGGAGGACTTCGATCGCGCGATCGCCACGCACATGTATGGCCCGCTCTACGCGACCATGGCGGTGCTGCCGTCCATGCGGTCGCGGCGCGCCGGGCGCATCGTCAACATCGCGTCGATCGGCGGCAAGGTCGCGGTCCCGCACCTCGCGCCGTACTCGGCGAGCAAGTTCGGCCTCGTCGGCATGTCGACCGCGATGCGACAGGAGCTCATCGCCGACGGGATCTATGTGACCACCGTGTGCCCGGGGCTGATGCGCACGGGCAGCCAGCGCCACGCGCAGCTGCGCGGTAACCACGAGGCGGAGTACGCGTGGTTCGGCGTCAGCGCGAGCCTGCCGGGCACATCGATGAACGCCGAGCGCGCCGCCCACCAGATCATCGAGGCGATGGTGCACGGCGACGCCGAGCTCACGCTGTCGATTCCTGCCCGAGCGGCGGCGCTGCTCGCGGGCCTCGCACCAAACCTCGTCGCCGAGATCGGCGGCGTGATCGCGCGGCTGATGCCGTCGGCGGCGCACACGGATCGCACGATGAAGGAGGGCAAGGACGCGGAGAACCCGCTCGCGCCCTCGCTCCTCACGCGGTTGGGCGATCTCGCGGCCGCGCGCAACAACGAGGTGTAGGAGGCATTGCCCCGGCGCGGTCTGGCGCCGGCCCGAGGGCCGACATAGGGTGCGCGCGTGCCGGACTGGGATGCGCTGCGCGCCGGCCTCGCCGCGGAGCTCGGCGAGGCGATCACGGTCGATGCGCTGACCGGCGACTGGCGCATCGTCCAGCGCGCAGCCGGGCACCGGCACTCGATCGACGACGTGCTGACCGCGGCCTACGCGCTCCGCCACGGCAGCGGCTCGCCACCGGTGCGGCGCGCGCTCGACCTCGGCACCGGCATCGGCACGGTCGGCCTGCTCGTGCTGTCGGGCTTACCCGCCGACGCCACGCTCGTCGCCGTCGAGGCGCAGGCCATCAGCCACCGCCTGCTGCTCGCGAACATCGCGGGCAACGGGCTCGGCGCGCGGGTCACGCCGCACCACGCCGATCTGCGTGAGCTCGGCGGCGCCGCGCGGACGCGAGAGCGCTTTGCCCTCGTGACCGGGAGCCCACCGTACTTCCCGCTCGGCACCGGCGTGCTGCCCGCCGACTCGCAGAAGGCCCACGCCCGCTTCGAGCTGCGCGGCGACGTGGCCGACTACTGCCGCGCCGCCGTGCGCTGGCTCACATCCGACGGGGTGTTCGTGTTCTGCTTTCCGACGCCGCAGCGCGCCCGCGCGCTCGCGGCCGTCACGGCGGCCGGGCTCGTGACGCGCTGCTACCAGGATGTGATCCCGCGAGTGGGCCGCGCCTCGCTGTTCACGCTGTTCGCGACGGGCATGCCGTCCGGCCCGGCCACGGTCCCGCCGCTGCCGCCCCTGGTCGAGGCCCCGTTCGAGGTGCGCGACGCCACGGGGCGAATGACCCCGGCCATCCTCGCGGTGCGACGAGGGTTCGGGCACTTTTCCGTGGAACGCGACCCCGAGCCTGTGTAGCGTTGGCACGATGAAGTCCGCTCGTTCGGTGTCCCTCGCCCTGACCGCGATCTCGCTCGCCTCGCTGGCCGCCGCATGCGGCCCGAGCACCCGCGACGGGACCGGCGATGCGGGCGATGGCACCGGGGTCGACGCGCCCGGCACCGGCAGCAACACCGGCACCGATGGCGGTACCGATCCGGCGACCGGCTGCGACGATGCGTCGAAGCTCGTCTACGTCGTGGACCAGAACTACAAGATGTCCTCGTTCGCTCCGGCGACTGGCATCTTCACGCCGATCGGCACGGGCGCGCTCAACTGCCCCGGCGCAGGCGCCGCAACTCCCTTCTCGATGGGCGTCGACCGCGACGCGAAGGCGTGGGTGCTCTACACGAACGGCAAGATCTACACGGTGGACACCACCACCCTCGCCTGCGCGCCGTCGGCCTTCTCGCCCAACGCTGGCTTCGACCAGTTCGGGATGGGCTTCTCGACAACCAGCGCGACCAGCACGACCGACCAGCTCTTCGTGTCGGGCGGGAACGGCACGGTCGATCCCGAGGCGAACTCGTCGCTCGGCCGGCTCGACACCGCGACGCTGCAGGTCTCGAACCTCGGGATCCTGCACGGCTCGCCCGAGCTGACGGGCACCGGCGCCGGCGAGCTCTGGGCGTTCTTCCCCGGGACCAACCCGCGCGTCACGCAGCTCGACAAGAGCAACGCCGGAATTTTGACAGAGTACTCGAACATCACGGCGCTGAACGGCACGCCGTCGGCCTGGGCGTTCGCGGCGTGGGGCGGCGACTTCTTCGTGTTCCTCGCGAAGGCCACGGAGACGCGGACGACCGTCTATCACATCGGCGGTCCCGCTCGCGGCGCGATGGCCGGCAAGGTCCTCGACACGAAGTCCGCGGGCAACCTCATGATTGTCGGCGCGGGAGTGTCGACGTGTGCGCCGGTCACGGTCGGCCGCACCGTCACGCACTGATCGCCCGACGCTCGCGTGGCTCGTGTGCGTTGCCTCCGCTGCCGGAGGCCGGAGATCGTCTGTTACTGCGCGGCGCTGCCGACGCTCCCGACGCAGACGCGCGTCGTGATCCTGCAGCACCCGCGCGAGCGCGACATGCCCATCGGCACGGCGCGGATGGCGACGCTGTGCCTGCCGAACAGCGAGCTGCGGGTCGGGATCGACTGGAGCACCGACGCCGTCCTGGCGCGAGCGCTCGCGGATCCGGCGCGGCCGGCGATCCTGCTGTATCCGGGCCCCGACGCGAAGGACGTGCTGACGGATCCGCCGGTCGGGCCGGTGACGCTCGTCGTGGTCGATGGGACGTGGTCCCAGGCGAAGGTCGTGGTGCGCGACAACCCCGTGCTGCAGGCGCTGCCGCGCTATGCGTTCTCGGCCCCGGCGCCGTCCCAGTACCGCATCCGCAAGGAGCCGCGCGCCGAGTACGTCTCGACGATCGAGGCGCTCATGTACGTGCTCGGCGCGCTCGAGGGGCGACCCGAGGCGATGAGCGCGCTGATCGCGCCGCTGAACGCGATGGTGGATGCGCAGATCGCGGCGCAGTCGGGGCGGCCGCGCCGGCTGACGCGTCAGGTGCTCCGCGCGAAGCCGCCGCGCCCG
>JAYSYE010000338.1:0-14827 GCA_043716635.1 Deltaproteobacteria bacterium
AGCGACGATGCGCAGGCCGCGATCGGATATCTGAACACGCTGCCCGGCAAGCCGGCGCCCGCACCGGCTCCCACCGCTCCCTGACCACGGTCGACGCGCATGCATCCACCGCTCGCGCTCCCCGACCACCCGCGCTGGGTGGAAGTCCACGCCCTCGCGTCCGAGCCCGGGTCGTGGCGTCGCGAGCACGCGATCGGAAACGATGCGCTGCAAGTGATCGCGGTGACCGCGGACGGCGGCGCGGAGGCGCTTCGCGAGCTCGTTCGCGAGTTCCCGGGACACACGATCCTCCTCGGCGCACAGCGGTGGGCCGATGCGCTCGTGGGAGCGCGCGAGGTGGTGCCCGCGCTCGTGCACACGCTCCCGGACCCCGACGCGCTGTACGAGCTGGAGGGCGCGACCCCGCTCGACCCGACGGCGCCGCTCGACCACCTCGTTCCCACGCTCGCGGCCGAGGTGGCCGAAGCTCGCGTGCGCGATCGCGTGTGGACCGCCATCGTCGATGGCGAGCCCGCGGCCTTCGCATACACGCGGTTCGCGAGCGCCCGCTACTTCAACGTCACGGTGGAGACGATCGCCACGGCGCGGCAACTGGGCCTGGCCACGCTGGTGGCGACAGCCTTGATCCTCGACCGCATCGGGCGCACGCCACGGCGCGAGCCGGTGTTCACCGCCGCCGCAGATGACGCCGCCGCCTGCCGCCTGGCCGCGCGCCTCGGATTCGTGGCGGTGGACCGCATGTGGATCGCTCTGCCGCAGGCGCCGGGCGGTGCCGCGTGACGCGGGCGCGGGGCGGGTGTCGGGTCGCGACCGCGATCCCCCTCGCACTCCTGCTGATGCTCGCGCCCCGCCGCGCCGCCGCCGAGCCGTCCGATCGCACGCTGCTGTTCACCGGCATGGCGCTCGCGCCGGCGGACTACCTGCTCGGCGTGGCGATCCACGAGGGCAGCCACGCGATCGCAGCGAAGGCTGCTGGAGCCACGGTCACCGAGATCCACCTCTTCCCACCCGGAATCGACCCGAAGGTGCACAAGTTCCGCTTCGGCTGGACCTACGTCCAGGGCCTCACCGGACGGACCGCGCACGTCGTCTTCTATCTCGCCCCCAAGCTCACCGACCTCGCGCTGTTCGGCGGATTCGCGGCTCTCGTCTACACGGACGGCTGGCCGAGCCATCGCTACGGGCAACTCGCTCTGACCGTGTTCGCGACGGGGCTGTGGGTAGACTTCGCCAAGGACGTGCTCCTGTTCGCGCCGCAGAACGACGTGTCGCGCGCGCTCCATACCTGGTGCATGACGGGGTGGCGGCAGCTCCCGGCGCGGCTGGTCTACGGGTCCGTTGCCGCAGGTCTCGCGGTCGTGGTCTGGCATGGCTACGAGCGGACGTTCGACCGGACGCTGGGCGAGCCGGCTGCCGGCGCTCCCGCGACGGCGCTGATCGTCCCGGTGTTCACGGGCGTCTTTTGACGCACACCGCGCTCACGCGCACGGCTGCGCGCGGCTGCGCGCGGATCAGAGGTCACACGTTTGCCAGATACCTGTTTGATTTTAGGTACTAACATTGCGCGCCGCACACGCTCTCGTCGCGGCAAGCCTCTTGCTATTTCGTAGCTCGCCATGCTGATTCGCCCGCTCGCACGTTCCTCGTTCGCCGCCTCCCTCCTCACCGCCCTGGTGGGGCTGGGAGCATGCTCGTCGAGCGGCGGCGGCACCACCGACGGTGGCGACGGCACACTACCTCCGCTCGCGAGCGGCACCGCGACGATCTCCGGTGCCAGCGAGCCGGGCTACGTGAACGGTCCGCGCGGCACCGCGAGGTTCTCGAATCCGGTCAACACCGCGGTGGGGCCGGACGGCATGGTCTACGTGGCGGACTTCAACAACAACCGCATCCGCGCCGTCGACCCCGAGACCGGGGATGCCGAGACCGCCGTCGAGGTGGCCGGATTCCGCCGCCCGTTCGGCATGCTGTTCAGCGGCTCGACCCTGTATGTCACCACGGATGATGACTCGAAGGGCCGCCATGGGCTGATGACGGGCTCGCTCTGGCGCGTCGACGTGGTGGCCGGAACGGCGACGCTGATCGTCGAGGACATCGGACGCCCGCGCGGGCTCGCGATGCTGCCGGATGGCCACCTCGCCATGTCCGACTACGTGCACCACGTCATCGAGTCGGTGGACGTCACTTCGGGCGCCATCACGATCCTCGCCGGAACCTTCGATCAGAAGGGTATGGTCGACGCGAAGGGCGCCGCCGCGCGCTTCTCGACGCCCTACGGAATGGTGTTCACCGGCGGCCACCTGCTCGTTGCTGACTTCGACAACAACCTGATCCGCTCCGTCGAGCTCGATGGCACCGTGACCACCGTGTCGGGGAGCTCGGGCGGAGGCTACGCGGATGGCGCACTCGGCGACGCGAAATATTCGAAGCCCCAGGGCATGGCGATCACGCAGGACGGCACGATCTTCCTGACCGACCTCGGCAACTACCGCGTGCGGCGCATCGCCGACACGACGGTGCAGACCGTCTCGGGCGACGGCACGGCGGGCTGGCTCGACAGCGCCGACAGCTTGACCGCGCAGCTCTATGGCCTCGAGGGGCTCTCGGTGACCGCCGATGGCAAACGCGTCTTCGTCGCAGATGGCGGGCGCGGCGAGATGGTCCCCTACAACCGGATTCGCCGCATCAGCTTCGAGTGACCCGCTCCTCCGCCACCGACCCTACGACCCGGATTCCGCACCATGTCCTCCAGCTCGCGGCTCGGGCCATCGTCGTGACGCAGCGATCTGAATCTTTCGTGTCATGGTTCGTCTCGTGACCATGGTCGCTCGCATTTCGTGTGCCCTCGCAGCGGCGCTCGCACTCGCAACCTCCGGGCTCGCATCGGCAGACGCCGTGAAGCCTGCGGACGTCACGAGCGCTCAGGCGGCCGAGCTGCTGAAGTTCTTCAACCAGCTCGCCGATGCGGTCGTGCAGAACGCCTCGGACTGCGACGCGATGGGGACGCATGCGGGCGCGGTGCTCGACCAGCACCCGGACGCGATCGGCAAGATCCAAGCGTACCGCGCCACCGGCAAGAAGGCACCGGCCGACGTCGAGGCGAAGATGATGGCGCGCGTCAAGGAGGTCGCACCCGCCGTGATGAAGTGCATGTCCAACGCGAAGGTGAAGACGCTCGTCGCGCGCGTGCAGGCGCAGGTCGCGGCCTCCGCGCCGAAGCCCATGCCCGTCGCCCCGGTCGCGAGCCCGCGTGCGCCCGCGCCCGCGAAGTGACGCCGGGGCGCTGACAGCACGGATGGCGCTGCCCGCACCGTGCGCGACGCTGGCAGCCCCGAACAATCTACGCCCATCACACCTCCACGTTCGCCGCATTCGCCACCCACCGCGACGAGCGCGGCGCTGGCCTTGTGCTGCGACCGCGTTCCGTGGCATGTACCTGCCCCGAACACGCGAACGTGGCGGAATTGGTAGACGCGCTGGTCTCAGAAGCCAGTGGGTAACACCGTGGGGGTTCGAGTCCCCCCGTTCGCACCAGCCACCGGGCACCCGCCCGGTGGCGTCTTTTTTGGGAGTCTATTTACCGGCGCCGCGGGACGACTTACCATCGCGGCGAGGGTGCTGAGGTTCCGATGGCCAAGCTGATCGTCATCTCCGGCGAGGAGCGGCAAGAGTTCGAGCTCGCCGCGTTCAATACGATCGGCCGGCATCCCGACAACACGATCCAGATCCTCGACCGGATCATCTCGAAGGAGCACGCGCAGATCCAGCGCGCGCCGGATGGCCGCTACCTCCTCCGCGACCTCCGCTCGCTCAACGGTACGTTCATGCGCGGCGAGCGCGTCGCCGATCACTACCTCGCGGAGAGCGACGAGTTCACGATGGGATCGACGCGGATCATCTTCGCGGAGAAGCCCAAGGTGGATGATGCGCTCGGCCGCGTCACGATCGCGCCGGGCCTCACCGAGAGCCACATCCGCGGGCGCATCCAGGCCAACACCGGCGACTTCATGCCGGAGCGACAGATCCTCGACGAGAAGAACCTGCGTCGCGACTACGAGCGGCTTCGCATCGGTCACGAGCTGGCGCGCGCGGTCGGCAGCGAGCTCGATCTCGACAAGCTGCTCCCGAAGATCCTCGAGAAGGCCTTCGAGCTCGTCGGTTCGGATCGCGGCGTGATCCTGCTCGCCGATGACAAGACCGGCGAGCTCCAGCCGCGTCACGTGAAAACGCGCAGCGGCAAGAGCGATCCGAACATCGTGCTCTCGAAGACGGTGATGGCCGAGGTCGTGTCAAACAAGGCCGCCGTGCTGTCGTCCGACGCGACGATGGACGCGCGGTTCTCGGGTGCCCACTCGATCATCATGCAGGGCATCCGGTCGACGATGACGCTGCCGTTGCTGCACGCGGGCGAGCTGCTCGGCATCATGCACCTCGATTCGCTGTTCACGTCAAACGCGTTCACGGAGAAGGATCTGCAGATCTGCACGGGTATGGCCGCGCAGGCTGCGATCTCGATCCAGAACGCCCGGCTCGCCTCGCGGATCGAGAAGGAAGCGCAGACGCGCGCCCAGATCTCGCGGCTGATTCCGCCCTCGATCGTGGAGCAGGTCCTCAAGGGGGAGCTCACGATCGAGAAGGGCGGGCGCCTGAACGAGGTGACCATGCTGTTCTCCGACATCCGTGGCTTCACCACGATGTCGGACGGTCGCCCCGCGCAGGAGGTCGTCAACACGCTCAACGAGTACTTCGAGGTGATGGTCGACATCCTCTTCAAGTACTCCGGCACGCTCGACAAGTTCGTCGGCGACGAGATCATCGGATTGTTCGGCGCACCCATCGCGCTCGACGACGCGCCGTTCAAGGCCGTGGCCTGCGCGCTCTCCATGTTCCAGGCGCTCGAGGAGTTCAACCGGACCCGCGCGTCCGAGGGGCTCTCGGCCATTCGAATCGGCATCGGCATCAACACGGGCATGGTCATCACGGGTGCGATCGGCTCGACGCGCGCGCTCCAGTACACGGCGATCGGCGATGCCATGAACGTCGCCTCGCGGCTCGTGAATGTCGCCGGCTCGGGCGAGCTCATCGTCTCGGAGGACACGTACCGGCACGTCGCGGGGCGCGTCGAGGCGATCCAGCTGCCGCCCGTGAGGGTCAAGGGCAAGGCGGACGAGCTGAAGATCTACCGGGTCACCGGCCTGCGGAACATGGCCACGCCGCTCCCCGGCGAGTGGTCCGGTCCGACGAACGCGTAGTGGCGGTGCGCCCCCGGGCGCGGGTCTACACCGAAGGCCGCATGATCCGCATCGTGGTCTGCACGTCGGGCCACTCGCCCGCGGTCAGCTCGTATTGAAGGTGGGCGTGCCACGTGCCGTCGCGCCAGACGTTGTCCTCCTGTCGGCCGATGTAACGGAAGCCGAGCTTCTCGATCACGCGGCGCGATCCGGTGTTCGCCTCGAAGCAGCCGACCATGACCTTGTGCAGCCCGATCTGGTGGAACGCGAACTGGGTCACCGCGTGGGCCGCCTCCGTCATGAGGCCGCGGTTCCAGAGCGGTGGTGCCAGCCAGAAGCCGAGCTCCGCGCGATCGACGCGACACGCTTTGAGCTGCCATGTGATGCCGTGCAGATCGATGCACCCGACCACGGTGCCGCCCGCTTCGAGGGCCCAGACCACGTCGGTCTCGGTACGCGTGCGCGCCTTCTCGATCCAGGCCTCGGTCTCCTCGCGCGTGCGATGCGCGGCCCAGCTCAAGTACTGCGCGACCGCCGGGTCCGAGACATAGGGCCAGATGGCTTCGACGTCGGCGGTCTCGAAGGCGCGCAGCCGCACGCGCCCCGTCTCGATCTGGAGGTTCATTCCCACGATTGACGGGATCGATGACTTCGGCGGGTGCGAGACGGCGGACATGACTGCCGATAACCTCGGCTACAACGGAGCGAATTTCCACCTGCCCGGAGGCGTCTCTACGTCATGTCTCGTGCTCTCGTTCGGTCCGTGCTGTTCGCCGTCACCGGCCTCGGTGCCACCCTCGTGGTCAGCCTCCCTGTCGCGCACGCCGAGCCCAGCTGCGCCGTCACGAAGCACGACGACAAGTTCGTCGACCACGTCGTGGCGTCCATGAGCGGCAAGGCCTGCAACGAGGCCGCGGAGATTGCACGGGCATGCGCCCTGGGTGCGAGCGGTGATTCGGTCATCGCCGGTGCCGCGGTGAAGATCTGCAAGTCCGACTTCGCGACCCACCAGGCGGATGGCGAGCTGTTCACGACCCTGGCGAAGCGCTGCGCATCGAAGTACGCGAAGCAGCAGGGCTCGCTGTACGTGTCGGCAGCGGCGTTTTGCCAGCTGGATGTCGCCACGCTGCTCTCCGACCTCGACATCCCCGTCGAATAACTCGACGTAACATTCGGAGCCACATGCCGAAGTTCCTCTGGAGTCGACTCGCGCTGCTCGCGGTCTGGTGTGCGTGTTCGGGGTCGCCCGCGCCCGTGGGCGCGACCGGCACGCCGCCGGTGGCGGTGCCGACCGCGACGCCCGATGCCACGCGCGACATCGCAACCTCGGATGCCACGACGGAAGATCCAGCGCCGGCGCTCGCTCCGACGGTGGCAGCGCCGGCGATCGTGGTCGAGCGCCCGGCCTGCCGCAGTCGACCGGGCTCTCGACTGGCGATCGGCCGGGACGGCCAGCTCGCGTGGACGGACAGCACGACCACGCGCACTGCCTTTCTGGCGACCGACCCGGTGCTGGCGGCTGCCGCGGTGACCGGGCTCGAGGCGCGCGCGTTGGCTGGAGGGCTCGCTGGCTGGGGACACCTGAGCTGTGATCCCACCGTGGCTCGCGCCCGCTGCAGCATGCATCCGTGCGCGATCACGGTCACGGTGACGACGAGCGACGGCACCACCGCGGTCGCATCGCGCACCAACGACGCGGCGGTGTCGCTGCCGTTCGCGCGCGCCGTCGCCGACATCGAGCGCACCGCCCGCGTGTGGCGCTGGAGCGACCCTGCGGTCGAGCCCGGCGCAGACGCGCCGTGCGCGAGCAGCGTCGAGTGCACCGTCGTCGCCGATAGCTGCCGGGGCCTGCACGCGGTGCGCCTCGGGGTCGCCCGCCAGCCGCCGACGCCGGATCGCTGCGAGCTCGCGTCGTCACCGCGCGGGGATGTCGAGCCCGCCTGCGTCGACCATCGCTGCGTACTCGCGCCAGCCGACGCTGACTCGCAGCACTGCGCGCGCGCGCGAGATTGCACTCCCGCATGGATCGCGTGTAGCGGGTACACGGCCGTTCGCACGGAGTTCCTGCGCGACATCGCCATTCGTAACGATCACGAGAGCACGCTCCCCTGCCCGCCCGCCTCGGATCCTTCGCCCAGACCGGTCCCAGCCGCCGCGTGTCTGCACGGGATCTGCGTGGTGCGCGCCCATCGCTGACCGTTTCCTACGAGCGGTCGTGCGTGGGCAGGATCTGGCGGAGGTGCCAGGCCTGGAGCTCGAGGGCGCGGGCGGCCGCGCGCTGGCGGACGGCCATGCCACGCGTCAGCAGCGCGACGATGGCGAGCAGCGCGACGAGGAGCACCGCGAACGCGACCTGGACAGGGACAGACGTGAAGGTCAGCACGGGCGACGAGAGCACGAGCTCGCCGCGCACGAAGTGGTAGGTGGGCGAGAGCACCCCGAACACTTCGAGGAGCCACGGGACCACCACGCCGGACGACAGGATCACCGCGACCACCCGGATCGACCCGAGCGCGGGGTGGGCGGCATACGCGATGAGCGTCGTGATCACGAGCGTCGGCGTGATGATGAACGGGCCCACCATCCGGCACACGAGCCCGATCAGCACCGCGTTGAGACACGCGTTGAAGTAGATGCCGGTGCGGACGATCTCCGTGCGGTACGTGAGCCGCCACACCTGGACGCCGCTCGCCATCGCGATCGCGGCGAACGCGAGCACGAGCGAGTAGCTGCGCACCCCCGTCCACATCAGGAGCGGGATGAACACCAGGTAACCCAGCATCGATGCGGCCGCGAGCCGACCCTGCGTCCGGGCCGCCGCGTGGTCGAGCCGCGCGATCTGCTGCTCGACCTCGGGCGGGGCCACGGTGGGCGGCTCGAGCATGAGCCGCGTGACGAGAGTGGCGGCCTCGACGGCGGTCGGATCGAGCGCGAGCGCGCGCCCGGCCGCCTGCATCGCCTCGCGCCGGTGAGACGCGTCATCGCCCCTCGCGAATGCCGCGCGCGCGAGCCCGAGGTGGTGCTGCGCCAGCTCGACGCGCACGGCGAGGTCGCGGTCGCCATCGAGGAACGCCTGCACCGCATCGCCCAGCGCACGGGCGGACTCGAAGCGCGCCTCGGGGTCGAGGGCCGTCGCGCGCGCGCAAATGGCGTCGAGCTCCGGCGCGGAGTCTGGTCGCACGCTCGACGGTCGGGAATCGAGCGGGCGCAGCACCGCGGTCAAGCTGCGGCGGCCCCCATGCAGCATCTCGCCCGCTGCGATCTCGTACAGCACGCACCCCAGCGCGTACGTGTCGGCGGCGGGACCGGCCGGCTCGCCCGCGAGCTGCTCGGGCGCCATGTACGAAGGGGTCCCGAGGACGGTGCCCGCGCTCGTGGCCCCGCTGTCGAGCTCGAGATCGCGCTGCGCCGGCTTCGCGCCGGCCTCCTCGGGATCCGTGAGGGCGCGCGCGACGCCCCAGTCCAGCACGTACACCTCGCCGAAGTCGCCGAGCATGATGTTCGCGGGCTTGAGATCGCGGTGGATGATGCCCGCCAGGTGCGCGAACTCGATCGCGAGGCACACGTCCGCGAACGCACGCAGCAGGCGGCGCCGCGTCGTGTCCGCTTCCACCGACCTCTGCTCGCCGAGCCGCGCGAGCACATCGCTCATCGTCGTGCCCGTCAGCCGCTTCATCACGAAGTACGGCCGTCCGGTCGAATCGAACGCGAGGTCGTGCACCGGCACCACCGCTGGGTGCTCGAGCCGCCCCTGCACCCGCGCCTCCCGCACGAACCGCGACAGCAGCTCCGGGGACATCACATCGCCTCGGATCCGCTTCACCGCGACATCGCGACCGATGTTCTGATCGTACGCGAGCACGACCTCTCCCATCCCACCTCGCCCCAGCAGCGAGCCGAGCGTGTAGCGACCCGCGTCGAGTACGTCGGCGGGGTTCGCGTCCGTCGCGTCGTCGGTCCGTCGCCCACGGGCACCGCGAACGCCAGCGGGTCGAGTGGCCGCCCCGCTCTGGACCTCGCTACTCGCAGCAAACGTCGGCGCCGCGCCTATGTTCGCAACGGTCGCTGCGGCCCCGAGCTCTGAGCCCGGCATCGCCCGGTCCGGGTTCGAGTCCGGTGCCACCTGCGCTCGCTGCTGGACCGTATCAGCACCCTCGGGCCGCCCGGAGTCAGGGTCGCGGACCGGCACTAACCGGCGATCGTCAGGCCCATCTGTTGCCGGACCGCGAAGAACTCCTCGCTGATCGAGTACAGAACGAGCTCCTTGATCTTGTCCTTCACCTGCGGACCGCCGACCACGGCCGGTTCGGCCGAGACCATGCGTGCCGCCACTTCCAGATCCCCGCACACCACGAAGCCTGCGCGATGCGATGTCGCATCGACCGCGTGCCCCCACTTCGCGAGGTTGATCTCGGGCGCCGCCTGCACGAACCGCTGCACGACCGCAGCGAGCTGCTCCATGACCTGCGGCGGCATGCGCTTCTGCATCTCGGGCACGTACTGCTGCACGAGCGCCTGCATGTCCGCCGGGATCGGGAAGCGCGGCTGCACCATCGCGATCGCCGCGAGCACGACGACCTTGAGCTCCGTGTTCGTCGGCAGCAGCATCTTCAAGTAGTACTCGGGACGCATGAACGTGAGCCGGCGTGCCGAGAGGAACGCGATCTCCCGCTCGCTCTTGCCCTGCAGCAAGTTGGGCCGCACCACGAACGACGGCGTCAGCTCGGTCTTGTCGATCGCGTTCGCGAGCTGGATGTCCGCCGTCTTGTTGTCCTCGACGAGGAACACCTCCGGCAGCGGGACGTTCAGCACCTGCGCCACGTAATAGAACAGCTTGCTGAACATCAACGGGTCGCCCGGGAGCGCGCGCTTGTCCTTGCGCTTGATCCCGAACTCCTTGTGCGGGAACGCCTTCATGGCGGCCACGCCCTGCCAGCTCGCGCCGAAGATCGCGCTGATGTAGCGGTTCTCGTCCGGGTGAACGAGCTTGGACCACGTCTCCGGGCTCATCACGTTCTTGGCCTTCACGAGGCCGCGCGGCTTGTACTGCTCGTAGAACTGCAGCTCGTCCGCGTCCGCCTTCTTGAGGAACGCGAGGGTGTTACAGACGCACCACGTCTTGTCGTACTGGTGCGCATCCATGTAGATGCGGCGCAGCGCCTTGTACGAGTCGTACTTGAACGGCTCGTTCTTCAGCATCAGCATGTGCTGCGCGATCGCCTTGTCCGTGTAGTCCGGACCCGCGACGAGGTACAGCTCGGCCAGGATCTCCGCGCGGTCCGTGCCGTCGCCGCGCAGCTCGTTCTTGGGATCGAGCTGCTGGGCGATCTCGATCGCCTGCGTCGCACTCTGGTAGTGCTTGAGGCGCGAGCGATAGATCTCGCCAAGGCCGTCGAACAGCCCGACCTGGATCTTGTGGAATACCGGCGTCTTCTCGGCCGGCATGCGCTTGATCATGTCGCGGTACGCACGCTCCTGCGCCTTCCAGTCGCGCTTCGTCGTGAGCACCTTGTCGATCGCCTCGAACGACTTCAGCGCGCGCGGGATCATCGCGTCCGGCAGCTTCGCCGGGTTCTCGAAGAAGCTGTCGAGCGCGCGGTTGTAGTAGTCCACCGCCTCGTCGAGCGACTTCAGCTCGTCGCGCGCGATGGTCGCGGCCGCGTGGTAGTAGGCGCCCTTGCGGACGGTGTCGCTCTCGAGCGCGATGAAGCGCTCGATCGTCTCCACGACCTTTTTCCACTGCTTCGTCTCGGTATAAAGATCGAGCACCTTCTGCAGCAGCTGGTGATCGTCGGGCGTGACTTCGAGCGCCTCGATGTACGCGCCCGTCGCCTTTTGCGGGTTCTGGAGCTTCTCGCGATAGACGCTCGCGATCTCGTCGAGCAGCTGGACCTTGTCCTTCGGCGTCGACGTCGCGACGAGCCCACGCTTGGCGTGGACCACCGCTTCCCAGTCACCCTGCTGCTGCTGGAGCTCGATGACGGCCGCGAGGGTGTCGCGGTGCGTCGGGTCGATCTCGAGCGCCTTCTCGAACATGTTGAGCGCCTTCTTGCGCTCACCCAGTGCCTGCCGAACCATGCCGAGCCGGTTGTAGATGCGGACGACATCGGACTCGTTCTGCCCGTCGCGATGCTGGACCAGGATGGTCTGGTAGATCTTCCCGGCGTTGTCGAAGTCGCCCATCTTGAACAGCAAGTCGGCGCGGCCCACCAGCGTCGGCAGGTACGTCGAATCGATGTCGTAAGCGGCCTTGTAGTAGCCGAGCGCCTTCTGAAAATCGCCGAGCTCGTCGGCCGTCTTCGCGGCGCGGTAGTACAGCTCGTTCAGCTCGCGCGGGTCGGCGTGGAGCTGCCCCACCTTGCGGGCGAGCATGTCGATCACCGGTGAGAGCTCCGCCCACTGGTGGCTCTCGAAGTAGAGCTCCGCGAGCGGACGTCCCGCCTCCACGTGCTCGGGGTCGAGCGCGATGACCATCCCGTACAGCTGCTTCGCCGCATCGTTCTGGCGCAGCTTCTCGTCGTAGATCTTCGCGGCTTCGAACAGCAGGCGGACCTTGTCCGTCGCCACGGCCGTGTAGGTTTCGGCGCGCACCATCATCTGGGCCGCCTTCAACCAGTCACCGCGATCGCTGTACTGCTTGGTCAGCGCTTCCATCGTCTGGACGTGCGCCGGATCGATCGCGAGGCCGCGAAGGAGGTTTGCCTCGGCCGCATCCGCATCGCCGAGCTGGGCGTACTGCAGCCGGCCCATGCGCCAGTACAGCTCGACCTGCTTGCGCGGGTCCTCGGTCCGACGGACGAGGTGTCCCATCGAGTCCACCGCGCGGTCCCACTCGCTGATCTTCTCGTACAGCCGGCCGAGCGCATCGAGCGCCCGGGGCTCGTCCGAGTCGAACGCGAGCACATCCGTGTACGCCTCGACCGCGCGATCCTGGTCGCCGAGGTTGACCTCGTAGACCTGGCCCATCGCGACGTAGAGGTCGATGCGCGTCTGCACATCGGCCGTGGCCATCACGTGGTTGCGGTAGGTCTCGACGAGCGCTTCCCACTTGCCGGCCTGCTGATACAGGCGAGCCAGCTCGCGGTAGGCGCTGTAGTTGCGGCTGTCGATCGCGACGATCTTCTCGAGCGCCTCGGCGGCGCGGTCGAGCTTGCCGAACCGCTCCTCCCAGGCCGCGGCCATCCGCTCGTACAGCCCGACGCGCTCGGCGTCGGACGGCGTCGCGTCCAGCTGCGCCTCGAGGATCTCGAGGTACTTCTCGCTCTGGTTCGACTTCTCGTACAGCGACTCGAGCGCCCGCAGCGCGACGAGGTTCGTCGGATCGATGTCGAGTACCTGCTGGTACGCCGCGATCGACTGACCTGCGTCGTACAGGCGCAGATCCCAGATCTGACCGATCTCGAGCCGGAGCTTCGTGATCGTCGCGTCGTCCGTCTCGAGGCCCGCGCGGCGCGTGAGCACCTCGATGAGCGGCTGCCACTGCTCGGTCCGGCGGTACAACCGGTCGAGCGCGGTGAGAGCCGGACGCGAGGCCGCGTCGTAGTTCAGGGCCTGCTGGTACGCGTGGATCGCGCCCGGCATGTCCTGCATCTGCCGCTCGAGCAGCTCCGCGAGCTGGATGTACAGGTCCGTTTTCTTCTCGGGCGCTGTCTCGACCGCAGCGTGGCGCTGCAGCGTCTCGATCAGCTCGCTCCACGATCCGCGCTTGCGCTGGAGCTCGCCGATCGCGCCGAGGGCACCGGTGTGGCTCGGATCGATCCGCAGCGCCTGCTGCACGGAGTGAATCGCGTACTCGAGGTGCGAGAGGTGCTCTCCGTACCACCAGCCGATCTTCACCCACAGGTCCGCAGCCGCGCCGCGGTCCTCGCGCTCGAGCTCGTTCACGCGGTTCGTGTACTCGTCGAGCAGCTCCTGCCAGCGATTCGTCGCCGACGCGAGTCGCTCGAGCTCGCGGCCCGTGTCCTCGTGCGAGTAGTCGCGCTTGAACGCGGCCTGGAGGATGTAGAACGCGCTCTCCTGGTCGCCGATCTCGCTCTCGTAGATCTTGGCGGCCCGGTTCAGCATCTGGATCTGATCCTCGACGACCGGGCGGAGCTCCGCCTGCTCGATCAGGATGTCGACCAGCTCGTTCCAGCGGAACTGCTGCACGTAGATCGCCTCGAGGCGATCCGCGGCGACGCGGTTGCCCGTCTCCGACGCGCGGACGCGCTCGTAGACCAGCGCCGCCTTCGTGAGATCTTCGACCTTCTCTTCCCAGGTCGCGGCCGCCTGCAGCAGCGTCTCGCGTCGCTGCGTCTCGTCGTCGAGGACGAGCGAGCGCTTCTCGAGCACGTCGATCGCCTCCTCCCAGCGGCCTTCGCGCGTGAACAGCGCCTCGAGCGCCGCGAGCGCGCGGAAGTCGCTCGGGTCGATCGCGATGACATGCCGCCACGCATCGACTGCCTCGTCGATGCGACCGAGCACCTCGCCCTCGAGCTGACCCAGCTGGGCATACAGCTCGATCGTCTCGCCCTCGTCGACCTGACCGCGGTAGCGGTCGCCCTGGCCGACGTCGATGATCCGGCGCAGCGTCTGCGAGAGCTCGTCCCACGCCTGCGTCGAGCGATACAGCGTCGCGAGCGCGCGCAGCGTCTCGAGATCGTGACCGTCGATGCGGTCTGCCGCGAGCCACGCATCGAGCGCGTTGCGCTCGCGCTGCAGCTTGTCTTCCCAGACGCGACCTAGCTGCTTGTACAGCCGGATCTGATCGTGATCGGTATTCGCGACGGCGACCTGCCGCTCGATGATCTCGACCAGCTCCTCCCACCGCTCGCGACGCGTCGTGAGCTCGGCCAGCGCCGAGAGCGCCTGCGGCTCCTCGCCCCGAATATCGAGGACGCGAGCCCACAGCTCGATCGCCTTGTCCTCGTTCGCGAGCGCATCCGATGCGATGCGCGCCATCCGCGCGTAGATGTCAGCCATCTCCGCATCGGCGTCGGCGACGTCGATGAGCTTCTCGTACGTCTCGAAGAGCTTCGGCCACGCCTCGCGGCGGAAGTGAATCGCCTCGATCGCCTCGAGGGCCCGGCGGTTCCGGCTCTCCTGCTCGAGGATGCTCGTGTAGGCGGCGAGCGACTGATCGAGATCGTCGAGCCCATCGCTGAAGATCGCGCCCCGACGGAAGTACAGCTCGAGCTGCTCGTCGGTGTCCTGGACGACCTCGATCCGACGCCGCAGGATCTCGGCGAGATCCTCGTACATGCCCGCGCCGGCATAGAGCCGGTCGAGCGCGGCGAGTGCGTCGGCATCCTTCGGCTCGATCTCGAGCACGCGCAGGTGCGTCTCCACAGCGTGGGCTGCGTCGTGCAGCTCGTACTCGTGGATGCGCGCCATGCGCAGCAGCGTCTGCCGCTTCGTGTCGCGATCGGGCGTCCGGTCGAGCGCGCGCGTGTACGCGACGATCAGGTCGTCCCAGCGTGCGCCGGTCTCCGACGGACCCGCGAGCCGCTCCGCTTCCTCGACGGCGTGATCCCAGCGCGGATCCTCGACGAGCGCCTCGCTCCACCAGTGGAACGCGCGCGGCTCGTCGTAGAGCTTGCCCTCGGCGAGCTCCGCCA
>JAYSYE010000339.1:0-41087 GCA_043716635.1 Deltaproteobacteria bacterium
CGCGTTCTCGATCTCGGTCGCGAAGTCACTCAACGCGAAGCTGGGCCGGCGGGGGCCCGTGTTCGCGGACCGCTACCACGCGAAGGCGATCGCGAAGCCCACCCAGATGCGCAACGCGCTCCAGTACGTGCTGACGAACTGGCTCCACCATCGCCCAGCTCACCACGAAGTCATGGAAGAGGTCGATCCGTACTCGAGCGGCTCGGAGTTCCTCGGCTGGAAGGAGCTGGGGGGTACGCGGCAGTTCTTACGCGACGACGGCTTCGAACGCGTGGCGCTCGCCAGCCCGCAGCTGTGGCTCACGCGCGAGGGCTGGCAGCGCGGCGGCGAGATCAGCGTGTTCACGGTTCCGGGTTGATGCAGGGAGGCGCCGATGTCTGGGTCGGATGCGTGGCGCATGACACGCATGCCGAGCCGAAGCCGAAGCCGAAGCCGTGGGCGTGGCGTGCAGTGGCCTGGCGAGCCGCGGGCCTGGCGAGCCGCGGGTCGCCGGCGCCGCCGCCCGCCGCCGCCCGCCGCCGCGAATGCCTCCCGTGCTCTGCCGAGCCGTCATGAACGATGTCGCCAGCGCTGCCGAGATGTGACGAATCGTGCGAGCCAGCCAGGCCGGGCGGTTCACGCTCCGCGTGGGTTCGCTCGGCACGCGGGGGTCCCGATGGGCTGCGCCCATCACCCTCCTAGCCGCGGAGGAACTCGAGCAGCGCCTTGTTGAGCTCCGTCGCGTGCGTCCAGTTGATGCCGTGCGGGCCACCCTTGACGAGGTGCAGCTTGGCGTGAGGCACGAACTGGGTCACGCGCTTGCCCGATACCTCGAACGGGACGATCTGATCGGAGTCGCCGTGCACGACGAGCGTCGGCACCTTGATCGACTTCATGTCGTCGCGGAAGTCCTCGAGCCAGGCGTCGATGCAGTTCAGCATCGCCTGGTACGACGACGCGGCGGCGACATTCCAGCTCGCGGTGATCGCCTCGGCGCTGATGTGCGTGCCGCCGATGAGCTTCTTGTTGTAGAAGGCCTCGAAGAAGCCGGCCAGGAAGCTGAAGCGGTCGGCCTCGATCTTGTGCTTCATGTCCTCGAAGATCGCCGGGGGCGCGCCGTCGGGATTGTTGCCGTCCTTGCGCAGCGCGGGCGTGATGGCGCTGATGAATGCGCACTTCGAGACGCCCTTGCCGGCGTACTTGCCCATGTAGCGGGCGACCTCGCCGCCTCCCATCGAGAACCCCACGAGCGCGGCATCGGTCAGTCCGAGCGTGTCGACGAGCTTCGCGAGATCCGCGGTCATCGTGTTGTAGTCGTAGCCCGTCGACGGACCCGAGCTGCGGCCGAAGCCGCGGCGGTCGTACGTGATGACGCGGTAGCCTGCCGACAGGAGCATCGCCGACTGGCGCTCCCACGATGCCCCGCTGAGTGGCCACCCGTGGATCAAGACGACGGGCTTGCCGGAGCCGCGGTCCTCGTAGTTGATCTGGATGTCCGCGCTGTTCTCTTTACCGACGGTCAACATTGCCATGCCAGCACAAGAGCACCTCGCGCCCGAGCACGCCGTGGGATGTCAGTGAGACTCGCGGACTCCCGGTGGCGGCGGGTCCGGCCCTGTAAGGCATGTGTAAGCAACGGTGCCTCCGGGCATACGAAGCCGGTCGACACGCGTCTACAGGGCATGATGACCCAGACGAAGCCCTTGCTCGCCGCGCTCCTCCTGCTCTCCACCGCGTCGCTCGGTGCCTGCGCCGCGCGCACGCCGCAGATCATCACCGTGGCCGGGGGAGCGATCGATCCCTCCACGCAGCCCGGGCACATGGGGGTGACCGGACAGGCGACGCTGGAGGTGAGCCCCGACTGCGCGGACCTGACGATCACGATCGGTGCCGACGACCCGAAGCCGGGTGCCGCGGCGAAGGCGCTCGACGGCAAGCAGCGGCAGCTCGTCGCGGGGCTCGCCGCGACCGGCGTGAGCGGCACCGACGTGAAGATGTCGAACCTGGAGCTCGATCCCGTGTTCGAGCAGACGCTCCAGGGCTACACCACCACGAAGATCACCGGCTACCGCGCGCAACTCACCATCACGGCGACCACCCGGGACTTCGGCCGGATCGCGGCCATGCTCGACGCGGCAGCCACCGCCGGCGCGAGCTCGATGGCCACCGCTTTCCGGCGCAGCGACCTGCCCGAGCTGAAGAAGCAGGTGCGGGACATGGCCTTGAAGGCGGCGCAGGCCAAGGCCGCACAGACGGCTGGCACGCTCGGGATCAAGCTCGGCCGGATCACGTCCGTCGCCGAGAACCAGGGCGGTCAGATGTGGAGCCAGACGTACTTCCCGCAGGTCGCGAACACGGCGCAGGCTCGCGACAACAGCGGCGGCGCCCCGACGATGGGCGGCTCGATGCAGCCCCTCACGCTCGACGTCACGATCGAGTTCGAGCTCGCGCGGGCGTGAGGTCGGGCCTGAGGTCGGGCCTGAGGTCGGGCCTGACGTCGCGGCCTGACGTGCGCGGCCCGGTCAGCGCCGCAGGCGAGGGGTGGCGAGGGGCGGCGCGGGGAGCCCGAACACGCGCTTCAGCACGCTGCGCGCGGCCCAGTAGCCACACATGCCGTGGACCCCGCCGCCAGGTGGGGTCGACGACGAGCAGAGGAAGACGTCGGGCGCCGGGGTCGAGTACGGATCGAGCCGCGCGAGCGGGCGGGTGAAGAGCTGCCTCAGATCGGACACGCCCCCGTTGATGTCGCCGCCGATGTAGTTCTCGTTGTAGCGCTGCATGTCGAGCGCGGTCTTCGACGCGCGAGCGAGCACGAGGTCGCGAAATCCGGGGGCCGCACGCTCGAGTTGCGCCTCGATCGCGGCTGACGCGTCGACCGTCGAGCCGTGCGGGACGTGGCAGTACGCCCACGCCGTGTGCATGCCTGCCGGCGCGCGAGACGGATCCGCGACGGCAGCCTGCGCGAACAGCACGTAGGGCCGCTCGGGCATCGACCCCGCGTGCATCACGTTCTCGGCGTCGGAGATGTCGTCGAGCGTCCCCGCCAGATGCACGGTGGCGGCCCGCGCGCACTGCGGGTCGCGCCACGGCACGGGGCCGCTCAGCGCCCAGTCCATCTTGAACACGCCGGGGCCGTAGCGGAAGCCGCCGAGGGCGTGACGGTAGCCGGGTGGGAGCCGGTCTCCCGCCATCGCCACGACCTGGCGCGGGGTCACGTCGAGCACGTACGCGCGCGCCTTCGGCAGCTCGTCCAGGCGCGTGACGCGCTGGCCGAGGTGGATCTCGCCGCCCGCCTCGCGGAGCCGCGTGACCAGCGCATCGGCGATCGCCTGCGAGCCGCCGCGCGCGACCGGCCAGCCCGATGCGTGCGCGGCGCCGCCGAGCACGAGCGCGAACGCGGCCGTCCCGAAGCTCTCGAGCGGCACCATCGCGTGCGCGGCGATGCCCGCGAGGAGCGCGGGCGCATCGAAGCCGTGGAACCGGCGCGCGAGCATGCGCAGCGAGCGCAGCGCCTCGAGCCCGAAGCGCGCCATCAGCACCGGCGCGCTCGGCACACGCGCGGGACCGAGGAGCATCGGCACGAGCTCGTCCCACCGCTCCACGAACGGTTCGAACAGCGCGCGATAGGCAGCACCATCGCGGTCGAGGCCCGCGGCCGTGGCGGCGATCGAGCGCTCCAGCATGACGGCGCGACCGTCGCCGAGCACGTGCGCGAGGGGTGCCGCCGAGTGCAGCCACTCCACTCCGGCGTCCTCGAGCGCGAGCGTCTGGAAGTACGGTGACGCGACGCCGAGCGGGTGGGCGGTCGCGCAGACGTCGTGGTGGAAGCCCGGCGCTGTGAGCTCCATCGTGCGGGTCCCGCCGCCCACGGTCGCGGCCGCCTCGACGACGAGCACGCCGAGCCCGGAGCGGGCGAGGGCGATCGCCGCGGCCAGCCCGTTCGGCCCCGACCCGACCACGATGGCGTCGTACTGCTCGCGGGGCATGTCAGTCGAGCCGGTAGGTGAGGGTCAGCGCGGTGCTGCGGCGCGTGATGCCGATGCGCAGGGTGCTGCCGGCGGGCTTGGCGCGGAGCTGCGTGTACACGGCAAGCGCGCGCTCTGCGTCCGTGATCGACTCACCATCGAGCGCCGTCAGCGTGTCACCGTTCGAGAGCCCGAGGCGCGCGTAGACCGAGCCCGGGCGGATCGCATACAGCGTGAATCCTGACGGCTTGCCATCCTTCGTCGCCGGCACGAAACGCGCGCCCTTCGCGAAGGCCATCGGGTTCGCGAGTAGCTTTTCCAGTAGCGAGCGCCGGACCGTGTAGGTCACGTCGTCGATCCGGTGGATGCCGGTCTCGATCGCGTTCACCAGCTCGTCGTCGACGTCGGCAGCGGGCGTGTCGGTGGGCGGGCGAGGCGGCTCCTTTGCCGGCGAGCCGTCGCACGCCTGCGGAAAGTACCGCGGTTCGTCGAGGGTCCCGGCAATGCGCATGTCACCCGCGTGGTCGCCGAAGCTGACGCAGCCCGCGAGGATCGAGTCGTCGAGATTCGCACCGAGCGCGAGCTCGAGCTCGAGTGCGAGCGCGCCGTCCGCGGTCGTGAGCCTCCACTGCGAGAGCCGCGCGACGCCGGCAGCGAGCTCGATCGTGGCATCGAGCGACGCGATCACGACTGCGTCGATCGCGAGCCCACCCAGCTTCGCGCCGTCCTCGCCGAAGCGGCAGTCCTTGCAGCGAAGCGTCGCATGGCCCGACGCGTGGGCCCAGTCCCGCGCGCCGTGCACGATCGGCGTCGTGAGGTCGACGTCGAGGTCCGCGAGTCCGCTCATCGCGAGCGGTCGCACCAGGACCAGCGGGAGCCCCGCGAGCTCCACTGCGTGACCCTCGATGCGCGTCCGGAGCACGCGACCCGCGGGACCTGGCGTGCTCGTCAGCGTCGTCACGAGCTGACCGGCGGCAGCGGCGGATGGGCCGGCGGGCGCCGTCATCGTCGTCGCCGTGGTCGTCGTTCGCTGCGCAGTCGCGCTCGTGCCACAGCCGACGAGCCCGAACGCGATCATCATCGAAGCCAGCCGCATCTGCATGGCGACGACGCTAGCACCGCGTGTAACGTCCGAGCCCGTGCAACGCTCGGTAAGGCCCTGGGTCTGGCTCTTCTTGAACCTGCCATTCGGCGCCACGAGCGGATTCGTGTCGGTCACGCTCGGCTTCATCCTGAAGGCGCAGGGGCTCGCCGATGACAAGGTCGCGGGGCTGGTCGCGCTAAATCTTCTCCCGCACACGGTGAAGTTCTTCTGGGCGCCCGTCGCCGACGTCACGCTCTCGCGCAAGAAGTGGTACGTGCTGGCCAACCTCGCGTCGTGCGTGGCGATCTTCGCGCTCGCGTTCGTCCCGATCCAGATCAGCTCCCTGAAGCTCATCGGCGCGCTGATCTTCGTCAACTCGCTCGCGATCACGTTCGTCGGCATGGCCGTCGAGGGCCTGATGGCTCACGGCACGCCCGAGTCGGAGCGCGGACGCGCGGCAGGCTGGTTCCAGGCCGGCAACCTCGGTGGTGCGGGCCTCGCCGGTGCCGTCGGGCTCGTGATCGCGGACCACGTGTCGACGAAGGCTGCCTTCATCGTGATCGCGGTGGCGCTCGCCGCGTGCTCGTTCGCGCTCAACTGGGTGCCCGATGCGCCCGCCGAGGATCTCGGGGCGGGGAACGCACTGCAGCGCACCCGTCGCGCCGTCGTCGTCGTCGCGAAGGACATCTGGTTCACGATCGCGACGCGGCGTGGAGTGGTCGCGCTGATCCTGTGCTTCCTGCCGATCGGCTGCGCGGCGGCCACCAACCTGTTCGGCGCGATCGGCGACCGCTGGGGTGCGAGCGCGGATGTCGTCGCGCTCTCGGCGGGTACCCTCGGCGGCGTCGCGTCGGCGCTGGGCTGCATCGCGGGTGGGTGGCTCTCGGACAGCATGCGGCGCGCGGTCGCCTACGCGGTCTCCGGGCTCATCCTCGCGGCGGTCGCCGTGCTCTGGGCGATCGCGCCACAGAACGCGGTGTTCTACGTGATCTTCACGCTCACCTACTCGTTCGGCTCCGGCATCGCGTACGCGTGCTTCACGGGCTTCGTACTCGAGATCATCGGGAAGGGCGCCGCCGCCACGAAGTACAACGCGTTCGCGTCGCTCTCGAACATCCCGATCACGTACGTCGGCCTGGTGCTCGGGTGGGTGTCGACGAAGTTCGGGCCGGTGCGCATGCTGTGGGCCGACGCGGGCACCGAGATCGCGGGCATCGTGGTGCTGCTGCTGGTCATCGCGATCATCCGGCCGGGCCGCGCCGCGCAAGCCCCGGGCTCGGCCGCGGGCGGGCCGGCCGACCTGCCGGCCGCGGTGGTCGTGCGGGCGGCGCGTTCGGTCGACCGTTAGCCTACGTCCACTCGCCGCGCCGGCGCGCGACGATCGTGCGCCCGACCGGGTCGAGCTGGAACAGGTGAAGCCACTCGTTGTCCACGAGCTCGCTCACCTTGGCGTGCCTGGCGAGCACGCGATCGATCGCCGGGCGCGACGCCTCGATGAACACGGCGAGCCGGAGTGGGGCATGGACCCACCGCTCGCCATCGTGCAGCGATTGCAGGGCCAGGCCGATTCGAAGATCGCCGCCATTCCCCTCGAGGACGCCGAGGTGGCCCCCGATGATGTTGTGGAGCACCTTGTCCCCGCATCCGTAGCGCGCGTTGTCGACGGTCGATGCGTAGTACTGGAAGTTGATCCAGTGGGCGACCACCATCGGGCCCGTCATGATCGCTTCGAGGATCGTGTGGTCCGGGTCCTCCTCGAACCGATAGTCGTGAAGGAACGCTCGCCCTTCGAGATCGATGTGCCGGCTGCGCTCGCGCGGGGCCACGATGAACGTCGCGTTGCCGGCGAGCCCCCACTCGGGTCGGACCTCGGCCCAGTTCCTCGCGCGCTTCACGACTGCCGCACGCAGCTTCACGTCCGTGAGCTCGTCCAGCCCGAGCCGGGGCGCGCGCTCGCGCCGCGTCCGGATACTCGCGCGCTCGAGACTGGCGCGAACCTCCACGAGGTCGCTCTGGTGCGACGCTGCGCGGGCGCCGTCGACGAACAGCGTGACCTCGTCGGTGGTCGTGTTGTGGAGAGCACCCACGAACAGCGTCGTTGCGGGCACCGCGATGCCGCGCAACTCGAGGCCAGCGCGGACGGGCTCGGCATTCAACAGCGCAGCTGCCGCCCGGGCGTTCACGTCTCCGGGCTGGCCGCAGCACGCGCCACAATCGAGGCCTGCCGCGTGCGCATTGTTGGTCGTCTCGCTCCCGTGACCCACGAGCAAGACGACCCGCGCGAAGTGAGTCGTGAGCCCCATCGCCCGGAGCAAGCTCTCGGCGAGCTGGCAGCGCTCGTCCGCGGAGACCGCCGTGCCATCGACGCGCTCGGTGATCCGCGGCAGGCGCGTCGCGTTCTCGATGTCCGTGAGGCCCGCGCGGTCGGGATGCTCCGAGGCGTGACCGCCGTCGGCGAACGAGTCCCGGTACAGGTGGAGCGCGAACAGCGGGCCCATCGAATCGACGAACGCGAAGCTCGAGAGCGAGCTCGACTTGAACGCTTTCCACGCATTGGCGGCGTCGAGCCGGGCGCGGCGCCTGGTCCCGAGCCCCTTCTCGGCGTGCGTGTCCGTGACGCGGTACTTCGCGGCGAAGAGGCCAGGGAGCTGGGGCCGCGCATCATCCGCGGCGAGCTGCGCGTACTCGATGGGCATGCCGAAGAAGCCCGCGACGCCGAACGTCTGGATGGCCTCGCCTTCGACCTCGAGTGCACGTCGAAACACCTCCGAGCGTACGTCGAGGCAGAACGCGGCCTGCAGCGTCGGGGTCGCCGGTGCGGTGGCGCCGAAACCCTGCGTCAACTTCGGGCGTACCGAGGATAGCCACGCGATCTCGACGGCCCGCTGCAGCAGCCAGTCGTCAGATCGCGCGAGCTGCGCTGCACGATCGATGGCCGACCAGCTCGTCATCGCGAAGTGCCACTCGTCCGCGATCGCGGCGTCGCTCGACCGGAGCAAGATCCACTCCCAGGCGAGCCGGATGGCCAGCAACTCGTAGATGTGGCCGTCGTCTGCACCCTCGAGGCGCGCGGTCCAGCGCAGGTACGCGCACCACGATGCCCACCCGTTGACGTCGAGGAGCAGCGCCGAGAGATAGCGCTCGCGCTGGTCCACGGGAATGCCGAGGTCGGCGCAGCCTTGCGCGATCATCGCGCTCGCGGTCGCCGGCAGCGAATCGAGCATCGACCGATAGCCGGCGACACCCATGAGGAGGGCGGGCATGCGATCGCGCACGGCCTCGCTGCGCCACGTCGCGTAGAAGCCGTCCGACCGGGGCGCGCTGACCTGGGCCTGGCCACCATCGAAGTAGGATCCGCAGAAGCGACTGATCCGCTCCATCACGAAGTCGCGCCAGGACAGCTCGTGCTCGCGGCGGCGCAGCGTCTCCAGCACGTCGACGACCAGCGGGCGCCGATGGGGCGTGGGCTCGCGGATCCAGAAGCTCGCGAGGAGATCCTCCTCGGTCACGTCCGCGCCGCACTCGGCGATCGCCTCGCGGACATGCTCGGAGCGCAGCCGTCCCGAGCGCCACTCCTCGGCGTACCAGGACCGCGGCATGAGCAGCTGCGCACCCGAGAGCGCGGCGAGTTCGCCGGCGACCTCCGCGATCGGCTTGCCGGTGCGTGACCAGAACGGGTTCACCGCGATGAATCGGTCGAGCGGCCACGTGGGGACGATGCTCGCGCACGCGCGCGTGACGGCGGCTTCGAGCGTGGGGTCGGCCACCAGCGTCGTCGAGGTCATCGGAACCCGGGCGGCCACAGGCGGAACGTCACCCGCGTGAACCAGTCATCGATGTAGAGGCCGCTCACGAGATGTGGCTGGATCCAGCGCGAGAACCAACCGTTCGGCCTCGTCTGCAGGAGCGATTGAGCGAAGTACAGCACGGCGAGTCCCGTCACGACGATCGCCCACTTGCTGCGCGACGGCTCCATGCCCGCATTGATCTCGGGTGCGATCAGCTCGAAGGCGATGTGCCACCCGAAGTACGCGGTCGCGGCACCCACCGTGAACAGCGCCGCGATCCAGAACGCCTGCCGCCCCGCCGCCAGCGCGCGGCCGATCATGGGCGCGAAGCTGAGGCCGAGCACCAGCGCGAGCGGGCCGACCGTGCTCGGCAGCCTGTCGACGGGCAGGCCGGTGTGCAAGTAGAACGGAGCGACGGGCAGGCACACGAGGATCGTGGCCGCCAGGAGGTGCCAGACCCGCAGCCGCGGGTGATGGACGAGGTGCCCGACGCGCCACTGGTGCACGCTCGAACCGGAGCTCAGGAACGTGTGCGCCTTGTAGAGGGAGTGGGCGAGGAGGTGGAGGAGCGCGAGGTGCCACGCGCCCAGGCCGCACTGGACGAGCATGAATCCCATCTGGCCGATCGTGGACCACGCGAGGACACCCTTGATGGCCACGCGCGTCGTCATGACGAGCGCCGCGATGATGGTGGTGAACAGCCCGACGCCGAGCAGGATGCCCTGCGCGATGTACGCGTGCGCCATGAGCGGCGCGAGGCGAATCATGACGAAGCCGCCGATGTTGACGACGCCCGCGTGCAGGAGCGCGGACACCGGCGTGGGCGCCTCCATCACCGCCTGCATCCAGCCGTGAAACGGAATCTGCGCGGACTTGAGCAGCACCCCGAACACGAGCAGGACGGTCGCGACATGGAGCGTGGGCGAGAGCCCACCACTGGAACGGGCAACGGCATTGACGACGTCGATCCGGAGCGAGCCGAGCTGTCCGCCGATCAGCACGATCGCCGACACGAAGCATGCGTCCGCGACCCGGCTGAGCAAGAACTTCTTGTGAGCAACGATGATGGCCTGGCGGCGCGTCCGGAAGAATGTGAGCAGGGTGTGCAGGCCCACGTCGGTGGCGAACCACGCCACGACGAGCACGGCGAGGTGGTTCGAGGTCACGAGCACCGTGACCGAGGCGACGGTGAGCAGCAGCGAGCGGGAGAAGCGATCCAGCTCGCGTTGTCCCGCGAGATACGTCCGGGAATAGCGGACGACAACGACCGCGAGCGTGGCTACCAGGACGAACATCGCGCTCGATACGAGGTCGAGCTGCACGACATCGTTCATCACCGAGGTCGGGACTCTCGTGCGGGCGTCGTAGCCGGCCCACGACAGCACGGGTCGAAGCACCACCGCGAGGTACGTGATCACCGCCGTCGCGGCGGTGATGAAGGACGCGACCTTGAGGGACCGAGCGCGGTGCTGCGAGACCATGAACGCCGCGACGAACAGGCTCGCAGGTACGAGCCAGGCCAGGAGCAGCGGGAGGAGCGAGATCAGCTCATCGCTCGACATCAGCGGTCCCGTCCTGCATCACCATCCCGATGCATGGAGCCGCCGCTCCGAGCTCTCGTCGTCGCACGCCGGCATCCTAGGACATCCCGTCACGCGTCGTCGACCCGGCACTCCCAAGTCGCACATCCACGTCACCGACGCCCCAGTGCGGCCTCACGAGTCCATCACTTCGCCCTGACTGATCGCGGGCCGGCGCCGCGAGCATGGTGAACTAACGTCGCGCTCATGGCTGACCTTGTCGTCGCGTTGCGGGTGAATGGCACCGCGCGCGACGTCGGCCGATGTCGGGGTCTCGCGCACTTCCTCGTCGGTGGCCGCGAACGATCCCCGCTGCGGTGCGTACAACGGGATCCTCTGCGCGATCCGCAGCGTCGCTTCCGGGCCGGTGACGCCGTGAACGAGCTCTCCTACGCGCGTGTCGCGACGGTGGCCGCGGCGCTCGCGCTCGGTCAGCACAGCCAGGCGAAGTATCTATCGCAAGGTGCGTGATCGCGCGAGCTACGCGTTCGCCGTCGTGTCCGCGGCCGTCGCGGTGGATCTCGATGGCGACGTGGTTCGCGAGGTTCGAATCGCGCTCGGCGGCGTCGCCCACAAGCCGTGGCGCGCCACGATCGCGGAGGGGGCGCTGCGAGGGCAGCCGCTCACCGAGGCGACGTGCCAGCAGGCGCTCGCGGCCGAGCTTGCACCGGCGGTTGGTCGCCGCGACAACACGTTCAAGATCGGGCTCGTGGAGCGCGTGGTCGTCGCGTCGTTGCTGGAGCTCGCCACGCACACGGGAGCCACGCGATGAGCCTGCAGGAGAAGCTCGGCGGCCTGGTCGCACGCTTGAAGTCGGATCGGCCCCGGGATCCGTTGATCGATACGGGCGGCGTGATCGGCGTGCCGATCACGCCGCGTGGACGGCCCCGCGAAGGTCACGGGGGCCGCGCGCTTCGTGGGGGACCAGGCGATTCCGGATCTCGCGCACGCGGCAGTGGTCTACAGCACGATCGCGAAGGGGCGCATCGCGCGGCTCGACGCCCTCGATGCCGCGACCGCGCCGGGCGTCGTGGTCGTGATGACGCACTCGAACGCGCCCCGCATGGCGGCGAGCTCGCTGCCCGTGATGCAATCCGACCACGTCTCGTGGAACGGTGAGCCGGTCGCCGTGGTCGTGGCGGAGACGCAGGCGCAGGCGGATGCCGCAGCCGCCCTCATCCGGATCGAGTACGCGCCCGCGCAGGCGGCGACGAGCTTCGACGCGCACAAGGCCGCCGCGCACCCGCCCGCCGACATCGCGGGCGAGCCCACCGAGGTGTCCGTGGGCGATCCCGAGGCGGCCCTGGCCGCGTCCGAGTTTCACGTCGACGCGACGTATCGCACGCCGCGCTACGCGCTGCTCCGAGCAGGTACGGCCGCCGACGGTCCGGAACACGCCCTCGCGCGACACCTCGAGCTTCACCGGCCGCTTCGCCACAACCAGAATGCGATCGAGCTGCACACGACGATCGCGACGTGGACCGGCGACGACCAGCTCGACCTCCACGACTCGACGCAGAGCCTGTCGTTGACTCGCACCACGCTCGCCAAGGTGTTCGGCATCGAGCCGGCCGGGGTGTGCGTGCGTGCGTGCGGCGTTCGTCAGCCGGGCCGCAGCCGCCGCGAGGATCGTGGGGCTCCACACCATGCCCTTGCCCCCGAAGCCGCCGCCGTGGCGCTCGGCGCGCAGGGCATCGGCATGCTGCGCGCGATCATCCATACCGGCTCGACGGCGGTGGTCACGCACGACGCGTTCCCCGAGCAGTTCTCGTTCCCGGCGCGGCACCTGTACTCAGCGGTACGACGAGAGCGGGTGATAGTAGAGCGTGAGTGCCATGACCTACTCCTCCGGGTGCTCGGCGAGAAAGGCCCCGAGCATGTCGAAGAGGCCACGCGTGCCCTCCTCGCGGCCTGCCGGCTTGTCGAAGGCATCGAGGAACGCGCCGTGCTCCGTGTACACGAGGCGCGTGCCCTTGCCGACGCGCTGGAGCTCGAGCGTCGCCAGCGACACCGAGATGCGCGTGTCGTCGAGATACATCTCGTACGCGGAGACCACTCGCTCGTTCGGCACGATGTCGTAGATGTGCGAGTCGAATCGATGAACGGGACCACCCTCGGGTCCGCCGACGCTCTGCTCGCTGCCGCCGATGCGGAAGTCGAGCGCGTGGTGGCTGTCCCACTCCGGGGGGCCCTTGAACCACTGCTGCTTTTGCTCGGCGCGGGTCCAGGCCGCGAACACGCGGGCGGGGGTTGCGTCGTAGGTGCGCTCGATGGTGAACGAGCCGTGCGTGACGGTGTGCTTGGGACTACTCATGACTTGGTTCGCTTTCGCGGCCTGGGCCTGGTGGCCTCGAGGAATTCCTCGAGGCGATCGAGCCGGCTCTCCCACACGGAGCGCCGCTCGCTGATCCATTGTTCTGCGCTGCGCAGGGCAGCGGGCTCGACGCGGCAAGTGCGCACCCGCCCGACCTTCTCGGTCCGGACGAGGCCCGAGCCCTCGAGCACGGCGAGGTGCTGCACGACCGCCGACATCGACATCGGGAGCGGTGCCGCGAGCTCGCTCACGGACGCCGGCCCGCGCGTCAATCGGTCCATCATCGCGCGCCTGGTCGGGTCGGCTAGCGCACCAAACAGCGCATCGAGCGCGTGCGCGCTCAGCGCCGCGCTGACCGGTTGGTGAAGCATATGCTTAACTATCAGCGCTCGACCGCGGCGTCAACGCCTTGCGCCCTTGTCGACCAGCGTCGACTTTCCGGAACCGTGATCGCCGACGAAGAACGTGACTCGCCGGTGCAGCTCGAGCTCGTGCAGCGCGCGGATCGCCGGGATCGAGAACGGATATGCCTCGAACCCTGGCACCTCCTCGCGCACCAGCCGCACCAGCCGCACGGCGCGCACAAGCGGCTCGCCCGCAAGATTCCTCCGGCACGCCATCCCGCGGGTTGCAGTGGGTACTCCAACCTCCTCGCGGACGGCCGGCTTCTGGCGCCGTTCCGTCCCGGCGCAGTCTTACAAGCCGTGGTAATACTTGGGAATGCGCATCACCACGAAGGGACAGGTCACCATCCCGCAAGAGATCCGTGACGAGCTCGGTCTCCTCCCGAATACCGAGGTGACGTTCGAGGTCGTTGACGGCGAAGCCCGGATTCGCAAGGCCCGTCGAACCACGAAGCGCTCGCGGGGGGATGGCATTGTCGCCCATCTGCGGGGCACCCGACCCTCGAACAAGCTCACGACCGACGAGATCATGGCTCTCATGCGCGGCAAGGCGTGAAGACGCTCGTCGATACGAATGTTCTCCTCGACGTGATCTCTCAGGACATCACGTGGCAGTCCTGGTCGGAATCCGCGCTTCGAAAGGCTGCCGAGCATTCCACGCTGGCGATCAACCCCATCATCTTCGCCGAGGTCAGCATGAAGTTCGACCGCATCGAGGACGCCGATGCGGCCCTCGTCGACTTCATGCGCGAACCTCTCCCGTACGAGGCTGGATTTCTCGCGGGCAAGGCGTTCCTCGCATACAAGCGACGCGGCGGCGCGAAGCGCGCCCCGACGCCCGACTTCTACGTGGGAGCACATGCGGTCGTGGGACGCATGCAGCTCCTCACGCGCGACGCGACGCGCTACCGGAGCTACTTCCCGGGATTGGAGCTCGTCGCCCCATGAACGTCGCCCCAGCACGAGAACCCCGCCGTGAGCGAGCGAACGCGAGCGTCAGCCCGTACTTCGTCACGACGCCGAGCACACGCTAGAAGTCGGGCGGATCTCCGCGGTCGACGACCTCGCCGATCTCCTGGGAAGTACTCCGGGCCGATGTGGGCGGGCGAGAACACGAACGGCGTCCGGGTTCGCGAGCTTCCGATCACGCTCGACAAGCTGCTCTCACCGGTCGGGCGCGGACACGCGCCGGTGCGCGCAGGCCGGGGCGAGTACCGCGCGATCGCGCCACACCTCAACAAGCTCGGCTTCAACGCGATCGCGGTCGACGCGCGCGCCGGTGACGCGGTGAACGGGGTCGGCAATGCCACCTCGGCGCCGACGCCGTGCTCGCGTTCTCGCCCGGCGAGTACTTCTCCGATCAGGGCAAGCCGAAGACCTGGGTCGCCGACCACGCGAAGCAGCTCGCGGTGCCGGTGTTCGTGACCTCGGCGCGATCCGAAGGCGCCACCTGGGCACCGATCGTCGCCGCGATCGATCCGAAGCTCGTGACGACCTTCGTACCGACCACGGCCGGCCGCCACGGATCGAGTGCACTCGTGCAGCCGGATGGCGAACCGTACTGGACGGCGGTCACCGCGTTCGTGAAGCCGTTCGCGGCTGCCCCGCTTCCGCATTGACCGCAGCCCTCAGCGCTCGTCGGCGAGCATCCCCTTGTGCCGGACGGAACCACGCGGAGCGTGGACCGCTCGGGCTCGGGCGGGACGGAGGGACATGCTCGCTGCGCCCGATCATAACGTGGCATCGTCGGCCGATGACACGCGGGAGACATTCAGTCCGCTGGGCGACCGCGGCGGCGGCGGCGCTGGCGATCGTCGCCTGCGAGGGCAGCGAGCCGCCGAGCTCGAAGTCCGCGATCGCACCCACCTCGCCCGCGCTCGCGAAGACTCCGCTCGAGCCGGCGGTCACCCCCGGGGCCGCGGGCGCGGGTAGCGGCGCGGGACTGTCGTCAGCCGTGGCATACGCGGCGGTCACCGGCTTCCGCGATCGCATGTGCGACTGCGCCGGGCGCAAGGACACCGCGTGCGCACAGGTGGTGATTCGCGAGATGGCCGAGTGGGCGAGCGGCCTCGCGAAGCTCCCCGACACCGTCGTGCCCACGGCCGCGGAGCAGCACCTGATGGACGAGGCGTCGGCCGACATGACCCGCTGCATGACGACGGCGATCACGGGCGCTGCGCCGAGCGCGATGCTGGCCGAGGATCCGGACGGCATCTCGGCGACGGCAGCCATGGCGAACATGCCGCCCGCCTGCGCGCGCTACATGCGCGTCGTCTATCGATTCGCCGACTGCGCGAAGGTACCCGACGCCGCGAAGGCCGCGCTGCGGACGTCGGCGCACCAGGTGACCGAGAACTTCCGCGAGCTCGCGGGCTTGCCGTCGGAGGCCATGCGGTCAGCCGGTGACGGCTGCGCGACCGCGGAGGCCGCCATCCGCAAGAACGCGAAACAGGTCGGGTGCTCGCTCGATCCCACCGGACCCTGACGCCCGACGCGCGCCGACGCATGACCGCAGCGCACCGGTGCAGGCCGACGCGCGCCGGCGCGGTGCCCGACGCGGTGCCGGGCGCGCGCCGGGTGCTGCCGCGTGACCTCAGCGCAGTGCCGTGATCGTCAGCGTGCGCGTCCGGCCCGCGAGGGGGACCTCGACCTCGTCACCGACGCGCTTGCCGAGGAGCGCGCGCCCGAGCGGAGCGGACGGGGTCAGCACCTGGACGCCACCCGCGAGCACCGTGCCGCCGCCCGCCGCCGCGATCCAGAGCTCGTGGGTGACGCCGTCCTCGACTGCCGTGACCAGCGCGCTCATCTCCACGCGGCCGTCCGGCCCGAACGCCTTGAGCTCCATGTGCGTGACGTCCTGGATGCCCGCCTCGAGGTCCGCCACGCGCTGCGCGACGCCGCGCGCGAGATAGCTCTGCTCGAGGCCGCGCGTATCCTTGTCGTTCTCGGCCTTTGCTTCGGGATGGGTCGAGCCCTCGATCGCCGCCGCGTGCGCGGCTCGGGCGGCGTCGAGCGCGACCGTCAACTTCGCGAGCAGCTCGTGGCGCAGCGCGAGCTTCCGGACGGCATCAGCCACGCGGCAATGCGATCGCGAAGCAGCGCTCGGTGAGCGTCGCGTCATCGGGCGCGCGCGGATCGCTGCCGTGATCGATCTCCTCGACAACGGCGCCCGCGTACAGCGCGCGCACCTCCGCTCCGCTCACGCTGTGGGGCGGGGGCGTACGCGTGCCGTCCGGAAACTCGAAGGTGATCACGAGCGCGCGCGCGCCCGGTGCGAGCAGCGTCCGCAGATGCGGCACGTAACGCTGCCTCACGTCGGCGGGCAGCGCGATCAGCGCGGCGCGGTCGTACAGCGCGTCGAATGGCCCCGCCAGCTCGGCCGTCACCGCGAACACGTCGCCGGCATAGATCGTGATCGCACCTGCGCGATATTCCGTGACCGCGCCGCGCGGTACGATCGTGGGGGCGAGGCCGTGCTCGTCGAAGAAGGCACGCACGGCCGACTCGACGACCTCGATTCCGACCACCGCGTGACCGCGACTCGCGAGGTACGCGAGATCCTCGGCCTTGCCGCAGAGCGGCACCAGCACGCGCGTCGCGCCGGCGAGGCGGTCGCCGTGCTTCACGAGGTACGCATTCGCGCGGCCCTCGTGGAACCCGATGCGCCCCTCGCTCCAGCGCTCGCGCCAGAACTCGGGCTCGCTCGGCGAGAGCCCCGGCGTCAGCACGACACGCCTGCGCGCTCGCACGTCACGGGAGCGAACAGCAGCAGCTCGTTGGGTCCGGTGATCACCTTCCACTGATTGTCGACCACCGCGGCGAACCGGTGCGCGGCGAGCCGGACCAGCCCCTCGATGTTCAGCTTGCCGGCCACCGCATGCGTCAGATCGAGCAACACCGTCGGGACGATGTCCCGCGACTCGGGACCGAGGTCGAACGCCACGAGGTGCGTGGTCTCGAAGTGGCGCTCGATCGCCCAGGCGTGAATCACCGCCCCGTCGCGCACACAATCGAGCGCGGACAGCTTGCCGGTCGCGCTCGTCAGGAACAGGCGAT
Organism: Deltaproteobacteria bacterium; assembly: GCA_043716635.1. GTDB lineage: Bacteria > Myxococcota_A > Polyangia > Haliangiales > Haliangiaceae > JABFXX01. The sequence goes on from JAYSYE010000339.1 coordinate 17,171, forward strand.
CGACGCGGGTGATCACGCCGCCCTCGACGAACGCGATCGGCGCCCAGCGCCGGCCGTTCACGACGCCCGTGGCTTCGATCGCGACGACGAGTGTGCCGTCCGCGTGGCAGATGCCTTCCGCGCCCTGGTTGCCGGGAATCGGCAGCCCGAGCTGACTCTCGGGCAGGTCGATCACGCGGTCGACGAGGATGCGGCTGTCCTCGCGGTGCGCCAGCAGCACCGTCGCGATCCCGGGCACCTTCCCCTCGGTGCCGAATGCGAAGTGGTCGTCATCGAGCACCTCGATACCCTCTAGGTCGTTGCGTTCCGGCACGCCCTCGACGACGAACGCCGAGATCGTGGGCACCATCGCAGCGTCCAGCGTGATGCGATAGACGCGGTCCGCGCGCTCGGCGACCGTCCACATCGCGCCGTGCGCGTCCTTCGCGAGCCCCGAGAGGCCGTCGGCTGTATCGAGGACGATCTCGCGATAGAGCGGGGCTGGCGGCAGCGGCGCCGGCACCCGAGCCGGGCTGACGACCGGAGGCATGCCGCCCGGGCCCGTACAGGCGGACAGAACCGCGATCGCGGACACCACAGCGAGGCGCATCGAGACGCCACCGTACGCGGTGGCGTCCATCCCGCCCGTCGCGACGCGCCGCCTAACCGCGGTCTCGTGTGCGATGGGGCCGATCGTGATGCGTGCGACAGACAAATATCCGTCTTGACGGACGGGCAGCCGCCGGGATATTGGATATCTGTCCACCATCGCAGAGGCCGCTATGACCACGTACCGCCCCGAAACCATCGCTCTTCACGGCGGCTCCTCGCCCGACCCGGTCACCGGATCGCGCGCGACGCCGATCCACCAGACCACCTCGTTCCAGTTCAAGAGCACCGAGCACGCCGCGAATCTGTTCGCGCTCAAGGAGTTCGGGAACATCTACACGCGGCTCATGAACCCGACGACCGACGTGTTCGAGCAGCGCCTCGCGCAGCTCGACGGCGGCATCGGTGCGCTCGCGCTCGCGAGCGGGCAGGCGGCGATCACGATCGCGCTCCTCAACATTGCCCAGGCCGGCGACGAGATCGTGTCGGCGGACAACCTCTACGGCGGCACCTACAACCTCTTCAAGCACACGTTCGCGCGCTTCGGCATCAAGGTGCACTTCGTGCCGTCGCACGATCTCGCGGCGTTCGAGCGCGCGATCGGCCCGAAGACGAAGGCCGTCTACGCGGAGTCCATCGGCAACCCGAAGCTCGACGTGACCGACCTCGAGCCGCTCGCGAAGCTGGCCCACAGCAAGGGCGTACCGCTCATCCTCGACAACACCGTGTCGCCGTATCTGCTCCGCCCCTTCGAGCATGGCGTGGACATCGCCGTGTACTCGGCGACGAAGTTCATCGGCGGTCATGGCACCACCATCGGCGGGGCCATCGTCGACAGCGGCAAGTTCGACTGGTCGAGCGGCAAGTTCCCGCTCATCAGCGCCCCTGACCCGAGCTATCACGGCCTCGAGTTCATCCCCGCGCTCGCGCCGATGGGCAACCTCGCCTACATCATCAAGGCGCGCGTCACGCTCCTCCGTGACCTCGGTCCCGCGCTGTCGCCGTTCAGCTCGTTCCTGTTCCTCCAGGGCCTCGAGACGCTGCATCTCCGCATGGAGCGGCACTCGCAGAACGCGCTCGCGGTCGCGAAGCACCTGGCCCAGCACGCTGGCGTCGAGTGGGTGAACTATCCCGGCCTCGAGTCGAACGCCGAGTTCGCAAAGACGAAGCAGTATCTGCCGCGCGGCGCCGGTGCGATCATCGGGTTCGGCGTGAAGGGCGGGCTTGCCGCCGGTCGCGGCTTCATCGATCGGCTGAAGCTCATCTCGCACGTCGCCAACGTCGGCGACGCGAAGTCGCTCGCGATCCACCCGTCGTCCACGACGCACTCGCAGCTGTCCCCCGAGGAGCAAGCCGCGACGGGCGTGACGCCCGACTACGTGCGCCTGTCGATCGGGCTCGAGCACATCGACGATATCCTCGCGGATATCGACCAGGCCCTGGCGAGCTGACGAGCCGCGTCGTGAGGTCCGCGCGCATCGGCATCGTCAACATCATGCCGAAGCTGGAGGCCTACGAGCCCCTCCTGCTCGGGCCGCTGGCGCGCACCCGCGTCCCCGTCGAGCCGGTGCTCATCCGGCTCGAGACGCACAGGTACCAGAGCAGCGACCAGTCGCACCTCGACCGGCACTACGTGACCTTCGATGCCGCGATCGCGGCCGGACCCCTGGACGGCCTCGTGATCACCGGCGCGCCGGTCGAGGAGCTCCCGTTCAGCGAGGTCCACTACTGGCCGGAGCTCGTCCGCATCCTGACGTATGCGCGCGCGAACATCCGGACCACCCTCGGTCTGTGCTGGGGCGGCCTCGCTCTCGCGGCGATGCTGGACATCCCGAAGCAGCGCTACCCCACGAAGCTGTTCGGCGTGTACACGCACCACCGCCTGCTCGACGACCACCCGCTGCTGGACGGGCAGGCGGAGGACTTTCCATGCGCGCACAGCCGGTACGCCGGGATCGCGGACTGGGAGCTCCAGGGTGCCGAATCCGACGGCCGCCTTCGCCTGCTCGCGCGCTCGCCCGAGGCCGGCTACACGCTCTTCGAGACGCCCGACCATCGCTTCGTCGCGCACCTCGGGCACCCCGAGTACGTGGCCGACCGCCTCGTCTTCGAGTTCGAGCGCGACCGGGCGCTCGCTCGTACCGATGTGCCCGCGCCCGTGAACTTCGACCCGGCTCGTCCCGCCACGACCTGGGAGTCGCATCGGGAGACGCTGTTCGATCGCTGGGTCGCGCTCGCCAGCGCCTGAGCGCGGTGCCGGTCCCGGGGGCTACGGCTTCTTGCGCCCGAGCAGCCCGCGGATCGTCGATCGCGCCGTCAGCCGCGGGAGCTGGACGATCGACTTCGCGAGCGCGAGCGCGAGTTGGAGCGGCGAGTCGCCCTTCGCCTCGATCGCGACCTTCTGGCCGGTGATCAAGTCCTCGATGCCGCCGCGTGCGATCGTGCGCGAGCCGTCGCTGCGGATCTCGATGACGAGCCGCGCGACGACCGGGGGCTCGCGGCTGAGCTCGGCCCTGGCACCGCGAACGAGCTCCGCCGGGCCATCCGGGTCATCCGGCCCATCCGGCCCATCCGGCGCGCGCGTCACGACGGCTCTCCCCGGTCGGGCTTGAAGTCCTCGAGCCAGTGCTCGTGCTCGGCGCGCTCGCTGCTGGTCTCGCGGCGCGTACGCTCGGCGGTGCGCAGCTCGACGCGCCGGATCTTGCCGGAGATCGTCTTCGGCAGCGCCGCGAACTCGAGGCGCCGGACCCGGCCGTACGGTGGCAGTCGCGCACTGCAATGCTCGAAGATCTCGCGCGCGAGCTCCTTCGAGGCGACGGCGCCTGGCACCAGGGTCACGAAGGCCTTCGGGACCGCGAGCCGCACCGCATCGGGGCTCGGTACCACCGCTGCCTCCGCGATCGCCGGGTGCTCGACGAGCACGCTCTCCAGCTCGAACGGGCTGATGCGATAGTCGGAGCTCTTGAACACGTCGTCGCCGCGCCCGACGAACTTGAGGTAGCCATCCGCGTCGATCGAGGCCTCGTCGCCGGTGCGATAGAAGCCCGCCCCCATCGCTTGATCGGTGCGCTCGGGGTCATCGAGATATCCCGCCATCAGCGCCATCGGCCGCTCGCCGGGCCCGATCCGGATCGCGACCTCACCCTCGGCCGCGGGCCGGTTCGCCGCGTCGATCACCGCGATCGCGTAGCCGGGCAGGGGCTTGCCCATCGAGCCGACCTTCACGGCCAAACCAGGCGAGTTGCCCACCTGCGCGGTGGTCTCGGTCTGCCCGTAGCCGTCGCGCACCGTCACGCCCCATGCCGAGCGGACCGTCTCGATCACCTCGGGGTTCAGCGGCTCGCCCGCACTCACGATCTCCCGGAGCGCAGCGGGCCGGTCGCCGAGCGACTCCAGGATCATCATGCGCCACACCGTCGGCGGCGCGCACAGTGTGGTGACGCCGTGCGCACGCAGCACCGCGAGCGTGGCCGCCGGCGAGAACCGCGCTTGATCGTGCACGAGCACCGTCGCCCCGGCCGTCCACGGCGCGAACAGGCTCGACCACGCGTGCTTGGCCCAGCCCGGCGAGCTGATGTTCTGGTGGATATCTCCTTCGCACAGGCCAATCCAGTACATCGTCGAGAGGTGACCCACCGGATAGCTCGCGTGCGTGTGCATGACGAGCTTGGGTTTCGCGGTGGTCCCCGACGTGAAGTAGAGCAGCAGCGGATCGCTCGCCTGCGTGGCGATCCGCTCGAGCTCGGCGGGCGCAGCGCGCGCGTCCTCGAAGCTCGTGAATCCCGCCGTGGCCGCTGCGGCCTCGGTCACGAGCTTGATCTGGAGTCGCGCCGGATCGCTCAGCTTGCCAGCGCCCTCGCGATCGGTGACGAGGTGCTTCACGCCGCCCCGCTCGATGCGGTCGTCGAGGTCGCGCGCCGTCAACTGCGGGGTCGCCGGGATCACCACGAGCCCGAGCCGGATCGCCGCGAGCATCGTCTCCCACAGCTGCGTCACGTTCGGCAGCATCACGAGCATGCGGTCGCCGCGCACGGCGCCGTGGTCACGCAGCCACCGCGCCACCCGCTTCGAGCGCTCCGCCATCTGCGCGTACGACGTGCGCTCCACCTCGCCATCGCGGACCACCACGAGCGCGGTCCGGTCCACGGTGGCCGCGTAGGGCTCGAACCAGTCGTCGACCCAGTTGAACGCGGTCAGCGCCGGCCAGCGGAACGCCGCGCAGGCCGCCTCGTGATCGCCGCGATGGCGCAGCAGCACGTCGCGCGCTGCACGGAAGGCCTCGGCTGGGGTGTCCACCGGCGGAGTCTACGGCAGGTCGAGCAGAACGGCGCCCGTGGCGTCGAAGGCACCCGCGGCGACGTCGGAGCCAGCCTCGGTGCGGATGCTCGCGTCGCGGAAGCGCCGCGGCAGCTTGTCGACGGTGAACACGCCCGCGGGGCACGGCACCGGGGCGAACCCGACGCTGTCGTAGGCGTCGGCGGCCGCGAAGCTCACGGCCATGTGCGCGTACGCGGCGCAGCTCTCGGCGGTCGGCGCCGCCCCACGCACGGTCCAGCGCACGTGGACGGCGCGCACCAGGCTCGCGGGCAGGCACTCCCCGTCACGCGCGCAGACGAGCCCGCTCCCGCACTCGCGATCCGCGTGGCACGTGAGATCGAACGAGCCCCCATCGGTCGGGTCGTACGGGACCGCGCCGCTGTCGTACGAGCCGTCCGTCACGTCCGTGCTGGTGCCCTGCGGCTGGCACGCTGCCAGCAGCGCCAGTGCGATCACGCTGCCTGCGGCCACGGCTGTCACCCGGTCATCCTACCGCGGTCGTCGCCGCACAAGCTCGCGCCATATGCGTCGTGCCGCGGATTGCCCGACGCGCCGCCCGTCAGGGCACGAGGCGCTCGACGCCGCTCGCTCGCGCCACGAGCACCACGTCCGCGCGGCCGATGAAGAGCCCGGTCTCGACGACGCCGGGGATGGCGTGGAGCGCGCGGTCGAGCGCCGCGGGGTCCGCGATCACGCCGCACGCGAGATCGACGATCCAGTTGCCGGCATCCGTCCGCCGCGGCTCGGCGCCCGCCATGCGCAGCGTGGGCGCGCCGTGACGGCGCAGGTGCGCAACCGTGGCGCCGTGCGCGAACTCGAGGACCTCGACGGGCACGGGCCACGTGGTGCCGAGCTGCGGGGAGAGCTTGCTCGCGTCGACGACGATCACGTTCCGGCGCGCGCTGTAGTTGATGATCTTCTCGCGCGTGTGCGCGGCCCCGCCACCCTTGATGAGGTCGAGGGCCGCGGACACCTCGTCGGCGCCGTCGACCGCCACGTCGATCGCCCACGGACCGGCGTCGGGGAGCAGCGGGATCCCGAGTGCGATCGCCTGGGCCCGGCTGGCCTCGCTCGTCGGCACTCCCACGAGCTGGCGCCCGGCAGCGACGAGCTTGCCCACCTCGTCGATGAACAGCTTCGCCGTCGAGCCGGTGCCGAGGCCGATGATCCCGCGCTCGGGGAGCTCGGCGATCGCGGCGCGGGCCACGGCGAGCTTCTGGGGATCCACCGCGGCGGTCGTCAAGTCGGTCCCGTCGCGCGTGCTCGTGCCGGTGCCATGGCCGCAGCGATACAATGGCAAGCCACCTCGCCGCAACCAGCCGCGCCGGCCCGCGCGGTCCCGAGCCCCCGCGTGACCCCGGTGTGGCGCGAACCACGTTAGAGTGGCGTGGCTTGGCCGCTACCCGGCCTGGGGACCGAATGAAGCACACGAGCTGGCTGCTCCTCGCAGGTCTCGCGCTCGCCGCGCAGACCGCGGTCGTCCACGCCGACGAGACTCTGGCGGTCGCGCGGCGGGGACACCCGGACCCCGTGACACTTCCCCACGCGCCGCCGGAAGCGGCGGACCTCGCGATCGCGGCGATGGCCACGCCCGATCCGGTGGCGCTCGGGGCGCCGCTCCAGTACTCGCTGATGGTCACGAACCTCGGCCCCGATGCGGCGGGGTTGACGCAGGTCACCTCGACGTTGCCGATGGGAGTCGGGTTTTCGTCGGCGATGGGGACCGGATGGGCCTGCGGGCGCAACGGCATGGTCGTGACATGCACGCGACCCACGACACCGGTCGGCGTCGCGCCGGCGATCTCGCTGCTGGTCACCGCGCCCTCGGCGCCGACCACGCTGACGATGACGAGCACCGTCGACACGGTGACCGCGGATCCGGTACTCGCCAATGACAGCGCCACGATCGTCACGGCGGTCAGCGACGCGCCGACGACGGATCTGGCCATCGTCATCACCGACGACGGGCCCGTGCTCGCGCGCTCGAAGGTGACGTACGAGGTCGCCGTCGAGAATCTCGGCCCGGGCGGGGAGGGGATCGTGACGATCGTGATCGCGGCGCCATGCCGGCCGTCCGCCGTGACGGCGAGCAATGTCTGGCAGTGTCGGACCTCCAACACGACGGTGACATGTCGCACCTCCAGCGCGACTCGCGAGCCGGTCGGCGTCGAGTGCGTCGCGCCCGTCGGCGTGGACTCGCTCGAGGCGACGGCGACGCTGACGTCGGAGCCGGCAGATCTCGACCCCGCGAACAACACGGCCATGGCGACCACCGAGGTGCTCGCAAACCTGACGGTGCGCGGCGGTGGCTGCGACGCGGCAGGCGGCGGCGGCCGGGGCGGCCTGGGCGGTCTGGCGGCGCTCGGGCTCGTGCTCGCGCTTGCCGGGATGACGGCGGCGCGGGTCCGGCGACGGCAGCGACGCGGAGCGCTCGGCGGTGGCGCAGTGGTCGCGATCATCGTCATCACGGCGAGTGTGGTTGGCGGCGGGCGCAGTGGGGTCGCGCTCGCGCAGAGTGTCGGGCGGGTCCCCGTCGATCGCATGCATGTCACGGGGAATCGGGCGGGCGTGCTCGGCGTCGAGTGGGCGGCCACCGCGCCCGCGGGCACGTTCACGCTCGGCACCTGGCTCGGGCTCGCGAACGATCTGCTCGTGGTCGAGGACCACGACACGGACGATCGCATCGGCGCGCTCGTGCACGAGCGCGTCGGCGGTGCGGTGTTCGGGGCGGTCGGGCTCACGCGCTCCCTCGAGCTCGGGGTCGACCTGCCGGTCGTCTACTTTCAGAACCAGGGCGGCACGGTCGCGTACGGCGCCCCCGTCTCGGCATCGCTCGGGGATCTCCGCCTCGCGCCGAAGCTCGTGCTGCGCCGCGGGCAACCCGGGCAGACGGGCGTCGGCGTGATCCTCGGAATCACGCTACCGACCAGTCGCGACGCGGCCTACGCGGGGGATCGCACCGTCACGGTGACGCCGACGCTCGTGCTCGCCCGCGCATGGCGAGGGCTGCGGCTCGGAGGCAACGCGGGCTACGTGATCCGGACCCCCGCCTCGGTCGGCGACCTCACCGTCGACGACGAGCTGTTCGCGCGCATCGGCCTTGGCTATCGCACGCTCAGCTCGCCGATCGAGCTCGACGCGATGCTCGATGTCGCGACGGCCGCGCGCAGCTTCTACCGCCGCGAGAACACCGACACGGCCGAGGTCGAGGTCGGAGCGACGTACGATGCGCGCAGCGACCTCGCGCTGTTCGGGCTCGTCGGTCGGGGGCTCGGCAACGGGGTCGGGTCGCCCGACTGGCGCGTGGCCATCGGTCTTCGCTACAGCCAGCGCCCGGACCTGTCGCAGCGCGACAGCGATGGCGACGGCGTGGTGGATGACCGCGATGAGTGCCCGACCGCGCCCGAGGATCGCGATGGCTGGGCGGACGCCGACGGGTGTCCCGATCCGGACAACGATGGCGACGGCGTCCTCGACGCTGCGGACCGCTGCCCGCGCGCCGTCGAGGACCACGATGGCTTCCAGGACGACGATGGTTGCCCCGATCCGGACAATGACTTCGACGGGATCGCGGACGGCAAGGACGCGTGTCCGCTGACGAAGGAGGATCGCGACGGCTTCGAGGATGGCGATGGCTGTCCCGATCTCGACGACGATCACGACGGCGTGGTCGACCGCGACGACGCCTGCCGCGAGGAGGCGGGCGTGCCCTCGAACCGGGGGTGCCCGCTCGTGGATCGCGATCACGATCAGGTCGCCGACGCGGTCGACAACTGTCCCGACGAAGCAGGGGCGCCCGGCACGCACGGCTGCGTGAAATGGCAGTGGGTCTCGATCGAGCCGACGCGCCTCGCGCTGCTCGACGGCATCGACTTCCGCGTGGGTCGCGCGACCATCGACAAGCGGGCATTCTCGATCCTGAACAACGTCGCGGCGGTCCTCGCCGCCCACCCGGAGATCACGCGCATCCGCGTCGAGGGCTACGCGAGCGCGCGGAGCAAGAGCGCGCAGTACCTCGCCGAGGCGCGCGCCGCAGCCGTGGTCGACTACCTCGTCGCGAAGGGCGTCGACGCCTCGCGCCTGGAGGACGTCGGCGTCGTGGTCGCGACCGATCCGCTGCCCTCGAAGCTCGCCCTGTTCATCGTGGCTGCGCGCTAGGTGTGACCGACGCCCCACAGCGCGCCGAGCAGCGCGCCTGTCGTGAGCTATGCGACCTCCGCGAATGGCGCGGGCATGCTCTGGGTCGCGACGCGCCAGGGGCTCGCGCACCGCATCACTGCATCGCGCTGGGACGTGCTCGGTCGCGATCAGGGACTCCCGTCGCCGTCCGTGATGTGCGCGTTCGAGGACCGTGAAGGACCGCACCGAGATCTGGCGCATGGAGAAACCGTTCACACTCCACGATCTGCGCCATCAGGTTAGCCTCCTGGCCGAGCGTCGCCTCGTGCCATGATGGCCTCGAGACCCGAGGGGTAGCGAGACATGGCGAAGCGAAGGCAGGAGGTGCTCGATTCGCGCGGACGGCTGGTCATCGAGCGCCGCAACATCCCGCGGGGCCCGGGCTCCCTGGGGGGCGATGCCTATCACTTCCTGCGCACGGCCTCGTGGACGCGGATCACGCTGCTGTTCGCCGGCGCGTACATCGCGGTGAACCTCGTCTTCGCAGCGGTCCTCTGGTTCGGCCACGCGCGGATCACGAATGCGCACGGATTCTTGGACTGCTTCTGGTTCAGCGTGCAGACGATCGCGACGATCGGGTACGGGGTGCTCGCGCCCGACGACCTGCTGTCACACACGGTGGTGACCGTCGAGAGCTTCCTCGGATTCGGCCTGACCGCGATGGTGACCGGCGTGTTCTTCGCGCGCTTCTCCACGCCATCGCCGCGCGTGATCTTCTCCGACGTCGCGGTCATCGCCGAGCACGACGGCCAGCGCATGCTGATGCTGCGAATCGCGAACGCGCGCGCCACCGCGATCGTCGAGGCGAGCGTCCGTGCCTACGTGACCCGCGACGAGACGCTTGCGAATGGCGAGCGGTTCCGCCGCGTCTATGACCTCGCGCTCCGCCGCACCGTGTCCCCGGTGTTCAACCTGTCGTGGGTGATCTATCACCCGATCGACGAGGCGAGCCCGATCGCCGGCATCAGCGCCGAGACGAGCCGCGAGCGCCTCGCGAGCCTCATCATCACCTTCCAGGGCATCGATGACCGGCTCGCGACCGTCGTCCACACGCGGCATTCCTACAACGCCGACGACCTCGTGTTCGACCGCAAGTTCACGGACGTGATCCGGATCGATCCTCACTCGGGAGTTCGCTTTCTCGACTTCGCGCCATTCCACGCGACCGAGCCCATGATCCCGGCGCCGCCGACCTCGGTGTCGACCGCGCCGCCGCCCACAGCCGCGTGACGAGCCCGCGACGCCGCGGCGCGCTACGGCGCGCAGGCCGCCAGCCCCCCCGGACGCGTGCGCCGCTTCCTCGCCGTGAGCCTACCCCGGCGCGGCCGCGAAAAAAAATCTGCGACCGGCCGGCGCGCGCCCCCCACTGTAGCTGTGATGACGAACTTCAAGCTCGGCCTGGCACTCGTGCTCGTGGGCGCGTGCGGCAGTAGCAATGACAAGGCAGTGTCCTCGGACGAGGAGGCGCGGCGTGCGTACCTCGGACTCGACCACTCCATCGAGACCGCGATCGGCCTCGGCTTCGACGGCTTCAACGCTGCGTCCAGCGCGAACATCGCGGCGCAGATGGGCCCCGGGCTCGGCGCAGGGACGCTCACCGTCACGGGTCAGGTCGACCAGGGCAGCTCGAGCAACAAGGGCATGCGCCTGCATGTCGGCATGGTCGGCTACTCGGACGGGCCGTTCGCGATCAACACCGCGGGCGACGAGATCACGATCGTGTACGACACCCCCGCCGATGCCACGCTCCAGCCGGCGCTCGACATGCAGCTGAAGAACATCCCGACCGGCACGCTCGCTGGCACGCTCACCGGGACGTACCTGATGACCGACGGTCTCGAGGGCGAGGCCACGGTGACGCTCACGTTCATGGGCTCGCTCCGAGCCGTCGGTACCACCGGCGTCGAGCGGGTCCCGGGTAGCACGCATGTCACGGGCACGGTCGCGAGCACCGGGAACGGGATCTTCAACGTCGACGTGACGCTGTAGCCGTACCGGCACGAGGGGGTCCCGAAGCGCGACGCGCACCACCCTCCTGGCCACGCTCACTCGGGGAGCGACTGGACGGTCGCGCCGAGCTGCGTGGTCGCGCCGTTCAGCACGAGCGTGCCGCCCACCGTGTCGCGCGAGAACGAGACCGTCGCGCTGCCGCCACCGGCGAACGCGAGGGTGACGCCGGTCGTGCCCGACGCGGTGATCGTCGTCGCGGCCCCATCGAGCGAGAGCACGTGCAGGAAGCGGTTGTCACCACCGGCCACCGTCTCGTCGAGGCGGTAGCCGCCCGTGTAGTCTGCTTCGCCGGCGAAGCTGTGCACCGAGGCCGCCGCATCGACGGGCTGCACGCGCGTCACGGCGAGCGAGTGGCCGGCGTTCGACATCGTGGTCCGCGCGCCGCTGATCGACGGCTGCACGGGCGTGGCCGCCTGCCACGTCTGCGTGGTGCCACTCGCGCTGTGCACGCGGTCGAACACGACGACCACGTTCGGCTGGAGGAACAGCGTCTCGCGCTGCACGAGCTGCACGGCGCCGTTGCCGTCGTAGGCGGCCGTGACATCGCCGACCCCATAGACGAAGCCCGTGCCTTGGACGACCGCGCGCATCGTCGAGACGGTGCTCGCGATCTGCCGCACCGGCGTGCCGCCCTGATCGATCCGCACGAGGCTGTGGGCCGTCGTCGCCTGGCTCAACCCCGAGTGCGAGCTGAGGTTCTCGTCGGCCATCAGCCAGCCGCCCTTGTAGATCATGAGCGCGCCCTGGTCCTGGTGCGCGTGCGACTCGGTGTACGGGCCCGCCGTCAGGTTCATCCACGTCGCGTCGGTCGTCCAGCCCGAGCGCGCGTACAGCTGGCCAATGCCGCTCGCGTAGTACGCGGGGTTCATCCCGGAGAGCGGCTGTGCGACCACGTCGGTCGGATCGTTCATGAAGTCACCCACGGCCATGAAGCCGCTCGCCATCGCGGGGACGCTCGAGGCCGAGAGCAGGGTCTTCGCGCGACCCGCGAGGGGGTGCGTCGGATAGAGCCGCATGAGCTCCTGGAGGTAGTCGCGGTGGTAGTCGAACAGCGCCGCGCTGGAGTCGCGGGCGTGGTCACCGGTCGGCGCGACCTTGTCGAGCGTCGGGACGATCTGGTGGAGGAACGCGCGAAACGAGGCCTGGGTGTGTGGCGTCCGGTCGGCGAGGTTCTCACCGGTCGTCGACTGCCAGAAGTCGTAGAGCTCGAACAGGCGGCGCATCGACACGCCGTACCCGGTGCCCTCGCGCGACGCGCCACCGACGAGGTCGCTGTTGAACGTCGGCACCAGCTCGCCGAGGATCTTCGAATCGCGGAATGCCGTGAGCCAGGCGTCCGCCTGCGGGTTCTCGTCCTTCGTCGCGAGCCCGAGCAGCATCGTCGCGCGCAGGAACGAGTAGTAGTAGTTGTTCGACGGGTTGTCGATCGACCACCCGCTCCACGCCACGGTGCGCGTGCCCCACCGGGCCTCGTGGTAGTGCCACACGTTCCACACGGCCTGATTCGCGTAGGCGATCCAGCGAGCGCGCTGCGACGTGGTGATCGACGGCAGGCACCAGTCGTAGACGAGGGCGACATCGCCGATCAGCTCGCCGACATCGAGGTAGCTGTCGTTCGCGACGACCGGGGTCTGCCCGGCGGCGATCGCGGCCTCCGCGGTGGAGACCTGCTGCTCGACCGCGGCGATGGCCTTCGTGCAGTAGACGGGCGAGCCCGTGAGCTGACCGAGGAGCGCCGCGTTCCACGCGTGAAAGCCCCAGATGTCGGAGCCGCCGACCCAGGCGTCGACCTTCTGCTGGAACTTCGTGGCCGCAGCCGTGTGGGCCGACAGCGCCGCGGTGAGGCGCGCGCGGTTCGGGGTGAGGTAGATGCGCGGGTGCTGCGTCGGGTACGCGGGGCCCGACGAGGACGGCGGCGGGGTCGTCGTGGGCGGCGGGGTCGTCGTGGGCGGCGGGGTCGGATCGGCGTCCGGGCTCGGCGTCGTGGGCGGCGGGGTCGGATCGGCATCCGGGCTCGGTGGCGGCGGCATGGTCGGGTCGGCGTCGGGGCTGGAGGGCGGCGGCGTGCTCGGGTCCGAATCGGGCGTCGTGGGGTCGCTACCGTCCGGCGTCTCGCCCATGCCGGCGTCGACCCCAGGAACGACGGGGCCCGTGTAGTAGTGGCCGTCCGAGCCAGAGGAGTCGGTCGAGCTGCTGGAGGTTCCAACGCAACCTGCGGCTGCACACGTGGCGATCAGCAGAACGCCGAGGCGCTGAATGGCTGTGCTCATGCGCTCGATGTAGCCACCCTGTGCGCCCGTGTCGCTGTACGACTTCTCCCACAAGAACCGTGGGTTATCGTCCTAGTACCGTTTTGGAGTGCTGATTCTCGACGAGGGAGGCGCTCATCACACGAGCGTTCGGTAGCGAAGCCCACTGTTCTTGCTCTCGGTGTAAGGCGATTTAATTACAGCGCTATCGCGGCGACGGAGCAGATGCGGCGTTACGGTGTCGTCGATGTCGAAGCTCCGAGGTTCGTGGTTTCTCGCAGGTCTCCTTGTAATGACCGAGGTCGGCTGCACGAAGCACGACGACGCGGCGCAGACCGACAAGGCCGCCGAGAAGCTGCGCGCTGCGCAGGCGGAGGTGACCGCGCACAGCACGGCGGTCGCGACCAATGCGCAGGATATCGAGCAGCGCAAGCGCGACCTCGCGCGCGAGCAGCAGGAGCTCGCCGACAAGCAGAAGCTCCTCGAGCAGCAGCAGAGCGCACTCGGCTCCGCGAAGAGCACGCTGCAGGATGCGCGCGTCGCATATGCGGCGGCGGTCAAGGAGCGGTTCGCCAAGCTCGATGCCTCGCTCTCGACCCTCGCGACAAGGACCGACGCGAAGTCGACGGACGCCGCCACGGGCCTGCGCGCACGCCGGGATCAGCTCTCGACGAAGCTCGCGGCCATGACCACCACCGCTGATGTCGGCTGGGAGACCTATACGAAGGATATCGACACGACCTTCGACGCGATCGAGCGCGACCTGCGCGATGCCTTGAAGTAGCGGGCGGGTCCTTCGCGCGCGCCTTTGCGCTTGGTGATGGCCGCTGCGAATGTGGGGGCCTGACCGATCCGCATCGGCCTAACGCGCGGAGGTGGCGACAAGGCCGCCCTCGCCCACGACCGTGATGGCCGTGGCAGCGACGACGACCCCGCCGAGGAACCGGTCGAGGCCCACGGGTCGCGCGGTCCAGTGCTCCCCGCCGTCCGCGGTCACCACGACCGTGCCGTGAAGCCCGACCGCGGCGCCGTGCCGAGCGTCCGCGAAGTGCACGCCGTACAGATTTGCCGTGGTTCCGCTCGCCTGCGCGGCCCACGTCAGGCCGTCGTCCGTGGAAGCGAGAATCGCCCCGTCGTCGCCGACGACCCAGAAGCGGCCACCCGCGACCGCTGCGACCGCATTCCACCACTCGGCGGACGAGGCGTGATCGACCGCCGTCGTCGTGCCCGACCCCGCGGCAGCGCGCCCGATGTAGTCGTAGTAGCCGACGAGGACCGTGGCGCCGCCCGGCGACTGCGCGCCCCCGGCGAGCTGCGCGTTGACGCCAGGAAACTGAGAGGGCACGCCGAGCTCGCTCCAGCTCTGCCCGCCGTTGCCGGTGACAGCCGCGGACCAGTAGCCGGCGACCACGATCGAGCCATCGTCACGACACACCGCCGTGTTCGCCCAGCCGCGGCCCAGGAGCCCGTAGTCGGGAAGCCCGCGCGGCGTCGACCACGTCGCTCCGGTCCGCAGCGCCACCTCGTACTGGCCACCCACGAGCGCCGTGCCAGCAACGGTCGCGCAGAGCGCCGCGTGATCGCCGGTGCTCCCCGGCGTGACCGCGAGCGTCCATACGCCTGCGGCGTCGCGCTGCCAGACGTGTCCCTGCGCGCCCGCGGCGAGCAGACCACCCGCTTCGGGCACCACCGCGATCACATCCGTGGGTGACGGCAGCGACTCGCGCCTCCACGCGGGCGCGAGCGAGCCCTCGACGGGACGCTCACCACCATCGAGAAAGCTCCAGAGCTCGGCGAACTGCCACGCGTAAAGGTCGTGCCCGCCGCCCGTGTGACGCACCACCAGGTGGTCGCCCGGGAGTCCCGCGGCGACGAGTCGCGCGGCGAGGCTGCGCGCGTCCGGCCACAGGTAGTCGCGATAGCCGGTCGACATCCAGACGCGCGGGCCCGCCGCGAGCGAGGGCAGGGCGGCCGCGGTCGACCACAGCCCACCGGCGATCGGCGCGAGCCCGTGGAACGGCGAGCTCGCATCGCGGAGAAACTGCGCCGTCATGTTCGACCCGCTCGAAAACCCGGACGCGTAGACGCGCGCCGGATCGATCGCGTAGCGCTGCTCGAGATCCGCGACGAGGTGCTTCGCGAACGTGGCATTGCGCGCGAGATCGCCGGGGTTCTGGTCCCAGCGATAGATCGACTGGCCGCCTTCGTTCGACGAGCGCGAGCGCGGCCGCACCGCGATGAACCCGCGCTGCTCGGACAGCGCGATCAGCGCGTCGGTCTGGTAGGCCTCCTCGGGGTCGCTGCCGGCGGTGCCGTGGAAGTCGACGAGGAGAGGGGACGGAGCGGTGCAGTCGTAGGACGCAGGCACGTGGAGCCAGTACACGCGGTCCTCGATGCCGTCGCCGAGCGCGAGCGACTGCGCGTGCAGCGTTCCGGACGGTGCCCCGCAGCCGACGGGGCCACGCGCATCCGCGAGCATGGCGTCCGGGCTACTGGCATCGGGATGATCCGGCGCGGCGGGAGCCGAGCAGGCGCCGAGCAGCGCGGCGAGGAGCACGTAGGGAACAGAAGAGACGGCGCGCATCGCGCTGACGTACAGCAACCCACGTGCCGGCGCTCGATCGTGCGCGCGGGGCTCCTGGCGGCCGTCCGCCTCGAAAATCCGAGGGGCGCCGCTCCGGTCCTCGTGTCGTGTCGGGTCAACCCCCGGGTCACCGTCGGGTCAGGGCGCAGGCGTGCCGGTCGCGGCCAGCTGCGCACGCGCAGCCTGGACGAACGCGACGAGCTCGTCGGCGCTCGGTTCGGTCCCCGCTGCCATGGGATGCACGCTGCCGTCCGGCGCGACGCCGACGACCGCGGGAATGCCGGACACGTGGCACTGCGCGGCGGCGTCCTTGCCGACGGGCGTCTCGATGTCGTACTGGACGAACGTGACGTCGCGGAGCGCGGCCTCGACGCGAGGATCGGTGAGCACGTGCTCGGCAAAGGCGCGACAAGGCTTGCACCAGGGCGCACCGAACTCCGCGATCACGGGCTGATGGAGCCGCCCGCCGGCGGCCATCGCGGCCGCGAGCGACGGTGTCGCGTGCCCGCCGGGGGCCGTGGCGCCACGCGTCCCTGCGGTCGCGCGCGGGTGCGTGCAGCTCGTCGAGAGTGCCGGGGCGAGCGCGAGCATACTGACAATCGCGAGTCGGGTCCGCGTGGGCATGCGACACCGTAACGCGAGCCCGCCGCCGCGGCGACGTGCTACCCCTGACCGATGCGTACGCGGCTCGCGCTGGTCCTGGTCGCGGTGAGTGCCGTCATGGCTGTGCGCGCGCACACCGCCCACGCTTGAGGCCTGTCCCCGCCGGTCGGTCCGACCGGGCTCCCCGAGGATTGCGATGGCAGCGCGCCGGCGTCGTGGTCGGCGACCGCGGCGATCGATTCGATGCGCACCACCATCGTCTTCGACACCGCAAAGGTCTCGCTGCGCGAGACCGCGGTCACGGCCACGATCGGACACTTTGTCTCGGCACGCGTGGGCTGGTCCTTCACGGCGGGCGGCATCGTGGCCGGGTCGATCGAGGATCGCGACGTGGCGGGCGGCGCGACGGTCGGCGCCAGCCTCTCGTACCTCGCCGTGTACGAATCGGCACGGCGCCCGTTCGTCGGGGTCTCGGCCTCGCTCGGGACCGCGCTGATCCGCGGCACCGCCGACGATGGCAGCGCGCGCTCCTGGTCGGCCTGGGACCTGCGCGGCGGGCTGATCGTCGGCAAGACGTTCGCCCGCCACTGGGTGCCCTACGCGGCCGCGCGCGGCTTCGGCGGCCCCGTGTTCTGGCATCGCGGCGGTAGCAGCGTCACGGGCACCGACCGGTACCACGTGACGGCGGGCCTCGGTCTCATCGTCCGCCTCCCCGCCCACATCGACCTCACCATCGAGGCCATGCCGCTCGGCGAGCAGAGCGCGACCGCCGGCGCCTCGCTGCACTTCTGAACGCGGCCACGCTGCGAACCACAGCCCGGCGCACGACGGTCATTCTGCCCGCCCGCGCAGGTGGTCGCACGCCGTCTCCCAGGCCGCGAGCTCGGCAGCCAGGGCAGGGGCGCCGACGCGGACCAGGGCCCGAATGCGGTCGCGCTGCGCGAGGCACCAGCGCTGCGCGACGGCGTCCTTGCGCGCGAGCAGCACGGGCCCGATGTGATCGAGCGCGGTCGGGCTAAAGCCATCGATCGCGTACGCGGGATCGTCGCCGGCCCCCTTCGCGAATGCGCACACGACGAAGAACCTGCCGCCGTCCTCGACCATGCGCTCGTCGCGCAGGTGCCAGCCCGCCGCGCGGGCCCACATCCGCACCGCGTGCGCGTCGCTGTTGGGCTGCAGCACGAGTTGCTCGGCCGCCGCGAGTACCGCGGGCGTCGCCGCGAGCAACCGCACGACGAGCTCCCCGCTCATTCCCGCCAGCACGATCGCATCGACGCCGGAGCCCACGAGCCCGGCGAGCCCGTTGCCCTGCGCGATCGCCACCCGAGTCTCGAGCCGCGCGCGCTCGATGTTGCGTCGCGCCACGCGCAGCGGCGCCTCGCGCAGATCCGACGCGAGCGCGCTGGCGGCCACGCCGCGGAGCACGGCCGCGATCGGCACCAGACCGTGATCGGTGCCGATATCCGCGAGCAGGCGACACGGGAGCAGGGACTGCACGATCGCGTCGAGCCGCGCCGAGAGCTCACGCATGACGGGCCGAGCCTACCGCCCGCTCACCGCGCTGGGGCCCCGAACGCACCGCGGCCCTCGGATCGCGACGATGCACCCTGGTACGGTGTGCCGTGACCGCCGCTCTGACCCGATGGGTACGCACCGCCAGGGAGCTCGAGGAGCTCGTCGCCGAGCTGGCCGGGTGCCGAGCGATCGGCATCGATACCGAGGCCGACAGCCTGCACCACTACACGGAGAAGGTCTGCCTGATCCAGCTCGGCGCGTTCGGCGGGGCCTCGTGGCTTGTCGATCCACTCGCGCTCACCGACCTCGGCGCGCTCGCGCCGATCCTCGCGGACCCGACCGTACTCAAGGTCGTCCACGGCGGTGACAACGATGTCACCTCGATGCGACGCGACTTCGGCTTCACTTTTCGCACGATGCTCGACACGGCGATCGCGGCGCGGCTGCTTGGCGACACCGAGCTCGGCCTGCAGGCGCTCGTGCGCAACGAGCTCGGCATCGAGCTCACCAAGGGCAGCCAGAAGGACGACTGGTCGAGGAGGCCGCTCTCGCCGAAGCAGGAGTCCTACGCCCTCGCCGATGTGGCGCACCTGATGGAGCTCGCGGCGCGGCTCACCGCTCGGCTCGCGGAGGCGGGGCGGACGGAGTGGGCGCGGGAGGAGTTCGCGGCGCTGGCGAGCCTGCCGCCGGCCGTGAAGCGGCGCGGTCCCGACGAGTTCCGGCGGATCAAGGGCTCGGCGAAGCTGCCGTTGCGCCAGCAGGCCGTGCTGCGCGAGTTGTATCTCTGGCGCGAAGATCGTGCGGCGGCCGCCGACCGCCCGCCGTTCAAGGTCGTGGGGCCCGAAGTTTTGTTGTCGCTCGCGGAGCAGTGCCCGACCACGCTCGACGAGGTCGCGCGCGCACTGGTGTCGTATCCGCGTCAGGCCGGCCAGCATGGCGAGGTGCTCGACGCGATCGAGCGCGGCCTCGACCTGCCCGAGAGCGAGCTGCCACGTCGCGAGGCGCCCCGGGACGGCGAGCGCACGCCGTTGTCGGCGAGCGGGCGTCGCCGCGTCGAGACGCTGCGCATGTGGCGCGATGCCGAGGCCCAGCGCTCGCGGCTCGATCCGTCGATCGTGATGTCTCAGCGCCTGATGGACCGCCTCGCCGCCACCGCGCCGCGGACGCTCGCAGAGCTCGGTGCCGTCGACGGCCTTCGCCAGTGGAGAGTGGACGAGTGGGGCTCGGCACTGCTCGCCGCATGCGCCTGACGACCGGGCGGCACCGCCGCTACCGCATCCGCGACTGCGCGCTATGATGGTGTGTGCGAGCGCTGCGCTGGATGGATAGCGTGCTTCCCCGAGCGTTCGAGGGCGTGGGCGAGCGCCGGTACGCGGCGCTCGAACGTCCGGCGTTCGGAGATCTCGACGACCGGCTCCTCGACGCGTGGCCAGCGCTCGCTGCGGCGACCACGCTGCTCGATCTGGGGGCGGGCGGGGGTGCGTTCGCGGCGCGTGCCGCCGTGCGCCATCCGCACCAGATCCGCGCCACGATGTTTCGCCACGCCTTCGGGCCGCTCGTCGTGCGGACAGCGCCGCCCCGCGCGACGATCGCCGAGCTCGCATCCGCGGCCGGATGGCGCGTCCGGACGCAGCGTGACGACCCCGCGCAGCCGGTGTACATCCTGGAGCTCGCATGATGCTCGATCGCTTGCGCACGCGGCTCCGCGAGGTGAAGTGGCAGGCGTCGGACACCGCCTGGCATCGCAGCTGGCGCGCCGTGCGCACGGCCGCCACGCCGTGGGCGCGGGCGCAGTACGAGGCGCTGTGCGCCAAGGTCTTCTCCGCGCGCCGCGACGACGTGCTGATCGAGCGCGCGCGCCTCGACGAGTGGCTGCGCGGGGCCGCCCCGCCCGGGGTGCCGTTCGACGCCGTGGTCCTCGACTCCGAGGGGCTCCGGGCTCGCTTCGGCGAGGGCCCGCTCGATCGCCGCAGCCTCCACATGCACGGCAAGCTGCGGATGACCCATCGGGCGATCCCGAGCCCGGCGGTGGTCGTGCTCGTGCTGTACAGCGATGTCGCGGCGGACTATTTCGTGGAGAGCATGGCCGCCGATGTGGCGGAGCGAGTGAATGCCACTTACGGCGCGGGCGTGGGGTTCGCGGACTCGCAGGCGAGCATCCCCGTGATCCTGAAGGAGGTCGCGACCGCAGCGGGGCTCGGCTCGATCGGCAAGAACGCGCTCTTCTTCTCGCGGAAGTTCGGCTTCAACTGCAAGCTCAACGTGATCTTCCTGAACGCGCCGGTGGATCGCTACGATCCGACGCCCACGGGCGATGCGTGGAAGCTGCCCGATTGCAGCACGTGCAACCTGTGCGTCGAAGCGTGCCCGGTCAGCGCCTTCGACGACTACGTCATCACGCGCACGGAGTCGTGCGACCGCCTGATCGCGGGCGACTTCTTCGGGCCCCGGCGTGATCACATGTGCCGCTCGTGCATCACGCGCTGCCCCGTGTCGAACGACGTGCTGAAGCTGCGACGCGCGGATGGCGCACCTCGGCGCGCGTTCTGGGACAACGAGGCCCAGATGGCGCTCGTCGCCGACCTGTTCATGTACCGGCCGTCGTTCCTCGTCTGGTTGATCCAGCGGTTCTATTACGGCTCCGCGCACCCGGGCCGGGAGGCCGAGCGCGACAAGCGGGGTTACACCGATAGTCTGACCTCTGCGATGCAGGTCACGACCACGGACCGCACCCGGGACGGCTGGCGACTCACGACGATCCGGAAGCGACCCTGACGTGCGGTCGTGGCTTCGGCGAACGACCGGGATCCACGGCGAGCTGGCCGCGGTGGCCGCGATCGACCCCTGGTGGTGGCTGCTTGCCGGCGGCGTGGCGCTTGCCGAGACCGCCGCGCGCGACACGGTGTACCTCGCCTGCGATACGGAGCCCGACGGCGACACGTTCATGGGGTTTCGCTCCCCCGCGCCACGCGATGTGGTGACGGACGCGATCGCGCGTGCTCGTGCCGCGGGCGCCGCGCTCGCGGAGCTGGACGGCACGCTGCCCGACCAGCCGCTCGCGGTCCGGATCGATCGCAGTCGCACGACCGCGTGTCGACTGGACGTCGCGGCGTTCGCCGTCGGCGCTCACTGTCTCGTCGCCCGGCTCGACGATCCGTCGCTCCGCGAGCAGCTGGCGCGCGTGGTCGCGGGCGCCGTGCCCCCCGCATGGCACGGCGAGCCACCCTTCGTGTGCGTCTCGCTCGGTGACGAGCCGCTCGAGACGGTTCGCCACGGACATCGGCGGGCGTGGACGGAGGCGGGGGGACCGTGGCTCGGCCTGTCGCGCGCGGGCGAGCTCGCGGTCGTGTCCACCTGCCATCTGGTCGTCGACGGGTACGGGCACGCCCTGATCGTCGCGAGCATCGCCGCGCATGCGAGCAAAGCTCCGCTCGACGAGCGCAGCGTGGTGGGCCCGCGCATTCCCGCCCTCGAGCCCATCGGCGGTGGCATACCGCTCTCGGTCTGCTGGCGCGAGCTCGACGAAAGGCCGCACCGGGTGCTGCCGCTCGTCTACGAGCTCGGGCAGATGCTCCATCGCGACGCCGGTCAGCGCGATGCGCGATTCTCGCCGACGATCCAGATCCCCGTCGCACGCGGCGACCGGAGCGATCCGCTGCGGCTGCGTCGTCGCGTCGTGTCGGCGACGACGAGCGTGCGATTCGCGGACGGCCTGCCCGAGCCGTTCGCGGAGTTCGAGGCGCGCGTGCGTGGAGTCCTCGCGCGGGAGGCCGCGTCCTCCGGCCTCGTCTCGAGGCTGCTCGCCGCGGCGCGTGGCGCACCGGTCCCGCTGGCCTGGAAGCGCAAGGGCATCGGCGCGAAGCGACCGCCGTGGCTCGATCGGATCGCGAGCCTCGTCGGGGGCCGCGCGCTGGTGTCGCGCATCTCTGTCGACATCGCGATCCCCCCCACCTGTGCCGTCTCGTCGCCATCGCGACTGGCGTCGGCTGCCGATCCGCTCGGGGGCTGCGTGATCTCGATGGTCGACGACGGGACGCACGGGGCGATCACGCTGAGCGGGTCCGGCGTCGTCGCCCGCGCGGAGGTGCTCGAGGAGTTGCTCGAGCGCGTCGCGGTCAGCCCGGCTGGGGCCGCGGCGCGCGATCAGATCTGTGCGACGAGCTGACCCTCGTCGAACAAGCCCTGGCTCTCGACGTGCCACAGGCCGGTCGAGAAGCCCGACACCACGGTCCAGAACGGCTCGAGCTGCGCCATCGCGTCGGGCACCTCGTCGAGGATCTGCACCGACAGCACGGCCTGGGTGCTCTGCACGCGCTGCGTCACCTGCGTTGCGCCCGCCTGCTGGAGCTTCTGCAGCATCCCGTTGACGTCGTCGGAGAACATGTCCGAGCCGGGCTTGTTGATCTCGATCTCGGCGAGCAACTGACCCGCGCGTGACACCTCGCCACCATCGATCTTGAAGGTCGGGTCGGACCCGCCGAGTGCCTTCTTGATCATGTCGACGCCCAGGGTGGCGTCGGCGAAGTAGCGCATGTACTGGCCCACGCCCGGAGCATGCTCCAGGACGTGATTGTAAGCTACTCGTAGGCGAGCAGCAGCGATTCGATCTCGCGCAGCGTCGACACGTCGTCGCCGATCATCTCCTTCATCGCCTGGAGCCGGGTCGCCACCACGCGGGCGATCTTCTCCTCGATCGTGCGATCGGCGTAGGCCCAGTAGACCTGCGCGAACCGGCCATCGCGATGACAGCGACCCTCGATCTGCGCCATCTGGATCGCGGACCAGCGCAGGTCGTGGATGATCTCGGAGCGCGGCACATCGGCGTGCTCGCCCTGGTGCAGCGAGATCCCCTCCTCGACGGTGAACAGCACCACGCGCGCCTCGCCGCGCTGGAACCGCAGGCGCTCGGATTCGCGCTCGGCGGCGCCGATGCCGCCGTGGATCACGGCGCAGCGCACCGGGCCGAGCCCCGACTCGAACGTGTCGCGCAGCGCGGTCAGCGTCTCGATGAACGCCACCGAGATGGCGACCTGGTGGCCGTTGTCGAGCAGCTCGCGCGCGAGCTCGACCGTCCCCGATGCGCGGATGAGCGAGCTCTTCTGGCGCAACCGCAGCGTGGCCACGAGCGCCCCTTTGGGGTCCTTGCCGCGCGGGGCGAGCTCGAGCTCCCGGCGAAACGCGGTCCAGGCCTCGTCGTAGAGCGCGCGGGCGTCGGAGGACAGCTCGATCGGCTGCAGGATGCGATGGATCGCGGGCCAGCCGGCGATCTCCTCGGGCCGGCGACGGATGCCGGCCGCCGACCCGCCGCGGCGGGAGTCGAACAGCAGCGCGCGGACCGTCTCGCAGTCCGCGCGATCCCCGCGCCACTCCCACTTGCCGAAGTTGCCGCGCGTGACGCCGAGCTTCTGGTCGAGGCACCACCGCTCGAAGTCCTTCAGGTCCTTCGCGCTCGCGCCGGTGACGCGAGCGAGCAGGGGGGCGAGGTAGGCCAGCTCCAGCGGATTCTGCCCGGCCGTGGCCGAGAGCCACAGCGTGAAGCCCGCGTTCGCCACGAGCTTGGCCGCGAGCTTGCTACGCGCGGACGTCGGATTCTTGCAGCGGTGGCTCTCGTCGAGCACGATCACGTCGAGCTCCGGCGCGGTGCCCGCTCGTGCGAGACCCTTCTTGGTGCGGACCTTCTTGCGCGCGGCGTCGCTGAGCTCGAACAGCTTCCCGAGCCGGTCGTAGTTCAGGATCACGATGTCCTTGCCACCGTCGCCCATGGCCTCGATGGTGCGGCGCCAGTGGGCCATCACCGCGAGCGGACACACGATCAGCACGCTCGTCACGCTGCGCATCGCAAGGATCGCGGCCCACGCCGTCAGGGTCTTGC
>JAYSYE010000340.1:0-4909 GCA_043716635.1 Deltaproteobacteria bacterium
GGCGCGGCCCGGATCTGCCGGGCGACCTCGTAACCATCGATGCCGGGAAGCCCGATGTCGATGAACGCGAGCTCCGGTGGATGCGCGATCGCTTCCTCGACACCGGCTGCGCCGTCCGCTGCCTCCCTGACCGCGTGGCCGTCGAGCTCGATGAGCTCGCGCAGCATGTCTCGCCCGTCCGCATTGTCGTCGACGAGGAGCACACGCACGGGCGCGCCCGTCTGGTGCGCGAGCGGCGCGGGGGTCGCCGGCCGCTCGACATACGCGACGTGCAGCGGCATCACGATGACCATGCGGGTACCCTTGCCGAGGCCGGGCGAGGCCGCCGTGATGGTCCCTCCGTGCATCTGCACGAGCGTGTGCACGAGCGTGAGTCCGATGCCGAGCCCGCCGCGCGAACGCGCGAGTGACGTCGTGGCCTGGGTGAACAGCTCGAACACGTGCGGCAGTGTCTTCGCGTCGATCCCGATGCCGTGGTCGGTGACGGACAGCACCGCATCAAGGTCCACCACCTGGAGCGCGACGTCGATCGTCGTGCCGACATCGGAGTATTTGCTCGCGTTGTCGACGAGGTTCGTGAGGATCTGCTCGAGCCGGCCGCTGTCGCCCTGCACCAGGACCGGTGCCCTCGGCACGGTCACGCCGAGCTGCTGCTGGCGCGGCGCGAGCACGCGCTCGCCCATGCCATCGGCGACGCGCACCACGAGTGCACCGAGGTCGAGATCCACGAGCTTCAGATCGATACGACCGCGCGTGACCCGGGATACGTCGAGCAAGTCGTCCACGAGTTGCGTGAGATTTGTGATCTGCCGCCGCATGATCTCTCGAGTCCGCGCTTCGATTGCGTCATGGGGCGGATGGCGCTCGAGCAGCGGCAGCCCGGCGGCCAGCGCGGCCAGCGGATTGCGGAGCTCGTGCGCGAGCATCGCGAGGAACTCGTCCTTGCGGCGATCGGCCGAGGTCAGCTGCTCGTTGCGCACCACCAGCACGTGCTCCGCCTCGTGCAGGCGGATCAACGAGCGCACGGTCGCGATCAGGTCCTGGGGCTCGAACGGCTGCGTCAGGTAGCCGTCGGCGCCCGCTTCGAGGCCTTCGATCTTGTGCTCCATGGAGACGAACATCGCGGACGTGTGCAGGATCTTGATGTCGGTGGTCCTCGGGTCCGCGCGCAGCTGGCGGCTGACCTCGAGACCTGAGAGGTCCGGCAATCGGACATCGAGCACGATCAGCGCCGGCCGGTCGGGCTCGCGTGCACGCGCCAACGCTCCTGCCCCCGTGGTCGCCTCTGCGACGCGAAAGCCCGCGTTCGAGAGCATCTTCGTGATCATGTACAGGTTCGCCGCGTGATCGTTCACGTTCAGCACGAGCGGCGCGGTCGCTGGCGTCACCCGCGCCCACGCTTGTCGATGCTGCCAGAACCGGTCAGCGCCTCGCGGACGTGATCGATCACGAGCTCGCGCGACAGGGTCTCCTTCGACAAGATCGCCGAGGTCCGGTCACCGAGCGTGCGGCGATCCGCGGTCGAGAGGTCATGGGATGTCACGATGATCACGGGGATGGCGCGGGTGCGAGGGTCTGCGTGCAGCGCGTCGAGCACGTCGAACGCGGTCGTGGCGCCCAGCAGGAAGTCGAGCAGGATCACGTGCGGCTGGAGGTCTACCGCCAGTATCACGCCCGTCGGTCCATCGGCGGCCTCGACCACGTCATACACCGGGTGGCGCAGGTGCTTCGTGACGAGGTAGCGCGCCGCCGCATCGTCGTCGATGACCAGGACCAGCACGGATGCCGTGCTCGGACCGAGCGCGCTACGTGGTCGTTGAACGACCACGTAGCGCGTCAGGTCGCGGTGCACGAGCGGCGTCGTGAAGGTGAACGTGGATCCGGCGCCGAGCTCGCTCACGAGCTCGATGCGACCGCCGAGGGCCTCCGCCAGCTTGCGCGCGAGGGGCAGTCCAAGGCCCGTGCCGGGCATCGTCCGCTGCAGCGCGTTCTCGATCTGGATGAATTCCTCGAACACGTCGTCCTGATCGGATGCGGCGATCCCGATCCCGGTGTCGCGAACGACGATCTGGAGCTCCGTGCCCGTGGTCGTCGCGGACACCTGGACCGTCCCGGCGGGCGTGAACTTGATCGCGTTGCTGACCAGGTTGCGTACGATCTGTCCGATCTTGCCCTGATCGGTCTCGAGCGCGACGTCCGGCGCAACATCGAAGCTCAGCTCGACCGCGCCCGACTCCGGCAAGAGGGGCATCATCGTGCCGCGCATGGCCGACAGGAAGTCGCCGAGCGCGAACGCCTCGCGCCGGATCGGCGCATGGCCAGCATCGAGTCGCGCGAGATCCAGCATGTCGTTCACCATCTGAGACAGCTCGATTGCTGACTTGCAGATGAACCCGAGCTGCTTCTGTTGCTCGCCGTTGAGCGCGCCATCGGAGCCGTCGAGCAGCAGGCGCGATAGCCCGAGGATCGAATGCAATGGTGTGCGCAGCTCGTGGCTGACGCTGGCCACGAGCCGGCCCTTCACCTCCGCCGATGCGCGAAGTCGATCGGTCTGCTGCTCGAGCTCGGAGTGCAGCGCTCGGATCCCCTCGTTCGAATCCTGGAGCCGTCTCTTCTGCTTGGCCAGCTCGCGGTTCAGGGTCACGATCTCGGCGAGAGAGTCGACCATTTCCTCCAGTGCGTCTGCCTGATCCTGGTGCACGATGCTCGCGGAGATTGCCACCTGCCCGCCGGCCGCCGCCGCGGCGCAGACGAGCGTGATAGGGCGATCGCCGACGACCAGCGCGAGCTCCCAGCCGGCGACGCGCTCGCGGGCCGCCCGGACCAGCAGTTCGATGACCTTGCCGTCAGTGCCGGGCAGGGCGTACGAGCGGAGCGCCCGGCCGGGCTCGAATCCGGCCGCGGTCGCGCGGGGGTCGCACGCCGTGATCGATCCGGTCGCGCCCACGACGAGCCACAGCTCCCGCGAGAGCGCGGCGAGCATCGCGGCGGCGGACGCCGCTATCACCATCGCATCGCACTGTAGCGGCTCCGCGCGCATTCCCAGCTCGAGCGATCGGTTTCTCTTGCCCGTCGGTGCACGGGAGAGCACGTTCGGAGTGTCCGAACCTCACGGTCCTGGCCGCAGGACAGGACCTCCCGACGGCGCTCGGGGTCGCGTACGTGCTCGAGGGGTCGACCCTCGGCGGCCGATTCGTGCTCGCAAAGCTGCCGCCCGCGCTGGCGGCGCTGCGAGGGCGTGCCACCGCCTTCCTCGACGGCTACGGGGACCAGACCGGGGCGCGGTGGCAGGCGTTCGGGCAGCTCGTCGAGGCCCACGGCGCCGCCGACCCGGACGCGTGCGTCGCGGGGGCGCGCGACTGTTTTGCTGCGCTCGTGACGTGGCTCGCGACCCACGAGTCGGCCATAGTCGACCGCGTGGCGCGGCGAATGCCCTTGCGGCCGATCGAGACCCGGTGATGCAACGGACAGGCAGGGTGTCCGCGCCCGGGGAGGTCGTCTCCGACCTGCGCGAACGCTATCTGCGCGCGCTACTCAACGGTGACCGCCGCGAAGCCGTGCGCCTCGTGATCGAGGATGGCGTCGGCGCCGGCATCTCCACGCGCGACCTTCAGCACGGCGTCATCGCCGCGGCGCAGCACGAGATCGGCCGGCTCTGGCAGTTGAACCTGGTCACGGTCGCCCGTGAGCACATGGCCTCGGCGATCACGCAGCTCGCGCTGGCATCACTGTTCGAGCGCAGCGTGCCGGATGCTGCGGTCGGCAAGCGCGTGGTCGTTGCGTGTGTGGAAGGCGAGCTCCACGATCTGCCTGGTCGACTGGTCGCCGACACGCTCGAGCTCGCCGGCTTCGACGTGGAGTTCCTCGGGGCGAACGTGCCCGTGAGCACGCTGTGTGACCGCGTGGTGAGCACGAAGCCCGATCTGGTCTGCCTCTCGGTGACCATGAGCTTTCACATCGGTGCGCTGCGGAGCTCGATCATGGAGCTCCGGACCCGGAGCTCGACGCCGCTCATGATCGGAGGCCACGCGGTCGGCTGGTCGGCCGAACTGGCACGCGAGCTCGACGTCCTCGTGTCCGGCGCCACGCCGGACACCATCGTGCAGCAGGCGCGTGCCGCCACGGGACTGCTCCCCGCATGACTCGCCCGACCGAGCCGCCGCCGCTCGCGGTGCTCCGCGAGCCGCACCATGTCGAGCTGCGAGCCCGGCTCGCGTCCGCAAGCGACCGCGTGATCGCGCGCGCGCTCTCCGACCAGTACGCGGACCCGTTCTGGCGCGCGCGGTACGGCGAGCGCGCCGACCGCCGCGGGACCGAGGATGGCCGCTTTCACCTGGCATATCTCGACCAGGCGCTCGCGTCGGACGACCTGGCGGTCCTCACGCACTACGCGCGGTGGCTGCAACCCATCCTCACCTCGCGCGGCATGTGCACGCGGCACATCGTCGAGCACTTCGACCGACTCCAGCGCGCCATCGCCGCCGAGCGCTGGCCCGACGGTCACCTGGTGGCCAGCGCGATCCACTCGCTCGTGGGCGCGCTGAGCTTTCCCTCGATGTGGCGGACGGCGCCGCGCGTGCGCTCCAGGACGCGACCTACGAGCTCGTCATCGTCGCGACACCGGTCGTCGCCGCGCAGCATCCCGGACACGCGGACCGCGCGGCCGAGAGCCTGGTGCTGCTCGCGTCGTACACGGCGGATGCGCTCGCGCTCGGCAGCGCTCGTGGCTCACGCGCGATGGTTGCTCGGTTACTCGACGGAGCTCGGGCTCCCACCGACCTACGTCCACGACCTGCTCGCCGCCCTGCGCGAGACCTTCGACGACGTGACGCCCGTGACGGCCGCGGCCAGCGTGCTCGACGACGCGATCGCCGTGACGCTCGTCGCTACTTGACGACGAACGTCGTCG
>JAYSYE010000035.1:0-7649 GCA_043716635.1 Deltaproteobacteria bacterium
GTCGCCGACGCGGCGGATCTCGTCGTCCTGCAGCGTGCGCAAGAGCTTCGCCTGCAGTGGCAGCTCGAGCTCGCCGATCTCGTCGAGGAACAGCGTGCCGCCGGTGGCCTCCTCGAAGAGCCCGACGCGGTCGCGCATCGCATCGGTGAACGCCCCGCGCACGTGCCCGAACAGCTCGCTCTCGAGCAGCGCGCCAGGGATCGCCGCGCAGTTGACGGCCACGAACTTCTGCTCCGCGCGCGGTGACGCTGCATGGATCGCGCGCGCCACGACCTCCTTGCCCGTCCCGCTCTCGCCCGTCACCAGCACGGTCGACTTCGATCGGGCGACCTGGTCGATCAGCCCGCGGAGCTCGCGGATCGCCGTGCTCTCGCCAAGGAGCGTGATCGCGCCGGACACGGCCTCCACGCTATCACGCGATCAGAGCGTTGCTTGCCGCCGCCGGAGCGCTGCCACGCGCAACCGGATCGCGCGCATCCGCTCCCCCGCCGTCGGATACCGGGTGCGGAACCAGCGCACGAGCGCGTCGAAATCCTCGGCCTCCTGCGCGGTCCACGGCGCCTTCACGCGCGCGTCGAACTCGGCCGGCGTGAGCTGCCGCTCGTCTGCCACATCGGTCTCGCCTAGGAGTTGCGGCCAGTCCGCGTCCGCGTCCACGTCGGGAGCATAGCGGAGCGAGACGCAACCGCGCTGGCGAATCGCCTACGCCGTTGGCGGCGCGACCGCGCGTGGGCGCAGCGGTGGGCGATCCGAGGTGGCCGAGCGCTTGCTCAGGTCGGCGGCACCGATGAACCGCTTCGTACCCGCTGCGCTGCTGCTCGCCGCCTGCACCGAACCGCCGCCGTTCGTCGGGCCAGACGTGGACAGCGACCGGGTGGAGCGCGTGACGCTGACGTACCGGGGGCCACGCCATCTCGACCTGCTGTTCGTGATCGATGGCTCGCCGGCGATGCAGCCGTACGCGGAGGCGCTGGCGGCGAACGCGCCGGACTTCATCCACGCGCTTGAGACCATCCAGGGCGGCGTGCCGTCGGTGCACATCGCGGTGACCACCGCCGCTGGCGACGGGACGCTCCGCACGGCGCCTCCGACGATCCAGGGTGACTACCTCTCCGACGTGCCGGGGGAAATCGGCAACCGGGTGCGCAACTACACGGGCAGCCTCGCGGACGCGCTCGGGCGCCTCGCGGCGGTCGGGACCGAGGGTCCTGCCGTGCGGATGCCGCTCGCGGCCGCCGCGCACGTGCTCGAGCAGGACTCGGCATTCCTGCGGCCCGACGCGCGGCTGCACGTGACGATCATCGCGTCCGGCGATGACCAGTCTCCCGACTCGATCGCCACCTACGCGGCGGCATTCCGCGCCGCGAAGCTCGACCCGACGCGAGTCTCGATCGGCGTCGTCGCGCCGCCGAGCGCGGTTCGCCTGCGCGCGTTCGCCGACGCGTTCCCGGACCGCGCGACCGCCGCGGTGATCGACCAGCCGGACTGGACGAGCGCACTGCTGTCGACCGTGGGCGATCTCGGCGTCCACCCGTCCGACCCGTGCTTCACGAGCGTCGTGACCTCGGAGTGCCAGGCCACGAGCTCGGTCTACGGCGCGGTCCGCGACTGCGAGTACGGGATGCCGCCCTGCTACACGATCGCGGTCGATCCCGTGAACTGCCCGCTCGCGCCCCACCGCCTCGTCCGCTTCCACGTCGACCCGTCGGTCCTTCCGGAGTGGTCCACGTTCCAGATCGAGTGCGTCGTGGACCCCCGAACGTACTGAAACCACGATGCTTTGCTGCCAACGAACGATCGCGATCGCCAACGAAGTTGGCAGGTGGTGCCCACCGGACTAAAACCAAGCGTTTGAAATGGTTCAGACTTCACGCTGGCGGGGCGCTTGCTCTATGCTTCGTCAGCTTTCGCTGGAGGTTTCCCCATGATGCTTCGCTATACCCTGCTCGGCACGGCCTTCATCGCCACCGCCCTGCTCGCTGGCTGTCCCGACCGCACGATCTCCGAAGTCGATCCGGCCCAGGGCCGCGTCGAGTACAAGGACATCCCGGTCACCGTGAACCGGAAGATCGATATCTTGTTCATGGTCGATGACTCGAACTCGATGGCGGACAAGCAGGTCAACCTCAAGGCCAACTTTCCGAACTTCATCAACGTGCTCGACACCATCCCAGGCGGACGTCCCGACCTGCACATCGGCGTGATCACGAGCGACCTCGGCGGTCGCGGTGCGGCCGAGCAGACTGCCTCGGGCAATGCCGGACCGTGCAACTCGGCGGGCGGCAAGAATGGGCTGCTCCAGATCGGCATGGCCGGCGCGGCCGTCTCGGGTACGTTCATCAGCGACTCACCGGGCGCCATGGCCAACAGCCCCCGTGTGAAGAACTACACGGGCGATCTGGCCACCGTGTTCGCGCAGATGGCGACGCAGGGCGACCGTGGTTGCGGCTTCGAGCAGCAGCTAGAGGCCGTCAAGCGCGCGCTGACGCCGGGCGTGAATGCAAACTTCCTGCGCCCCGATGCGTATCTGGCGGTCGTCTTTCTCACCGACGAGGACGATTGCTCGTTCCTCAAGGGCTCGGATATTCTGAATGCGGCCACCGGAACATACGGCGCGCTGCAGTCGTTCCGCTGCACGCGGTTCGGCGTCACCTGCGACCAGGGCGGCGCGGACGCGTCCGCCATGAATCAGCTCGGCCCCAAGGGTGCGTGCCACCCGAACGACGCATCGCCACTGCTGACGAAGGTCAGCGATTACGTGACGTTCCTGAAGGGTTTGAAGCCGGACGACCCGAACAAGGTCATCGTGGCCGGCGTAATGGGTACGACCGAGCCGTTCCAGGTTCAAATGCGTGCACCTTCGCCCGGCATGTCCGAACTGCCCGCACTTGCTCACTCGTGCACGTACCAGGGTGCCGGTGTGGCACAGGTCGCCGACCCGCCGACGCGTCTCAAGTTCTTCCTCGACCAGTTTCCGAACCGCAGCACGTTCACCACCATCTGCCAGCAGGACCTCTCGGGTGGCCTGCAGCAGATCGCTCAGCTGCTGAAGACCGTGCTCGGCGATCCGTGCATCACCGGCAAGCTCAAGGGGCCGCCGTACGAGTGCTCGGTCTCCGACGTGACGAACCAGGGCAAGTCGAACCAGACCGAGATGATCGTCCCGGCCTGCAACGCGACCAACACGAACACGCCGTGCTGGCGGATCGAGACGGACGCTGCGAACTGCACGGGTAGCGATCACTTCGTGCTCAAGGTCGACCGTGGGAACACCACGCCCGCGCCAGACACGCACGAAATCGCGTACTGCGTGACCGAGTCCTAAGCGACTTCACTCTCCAGCGAAGCTACGGGCGGGCGAAAGCTCGCCCGTTCGTCGTTTCGGCTCGTTGGCCTGACAGTCGGCCCGCGCGCGCAGCCGCCGCCCTACCCGACGACGCGGTTGCGGCCTTCGCGCTTCGCCCGGTAGAGGTTGTCGTCGGCGGCCTTGATGAACTGCGTGATGTCGATGTCCTGACCCTCGACGGTGGTCACGCCGATGGAGACCGTGACCGTGAAGGAATCGCCCTCGTACTCGAACGGGACGTCGGCCACGAGGCGACGGACCTTCTCGGCGAACACGCGGGCACCGACGAGGTCGGTCTCGGGGAGGACGGCCGCGAACTCCTCGCCGCCGTAGCGCGCGAGCAGCTCCTCGCGGCGCACGCGCACGAGGAGGCGCCGCGCCATCTCGCGCAGCACGTGGTCGCCGGTCAGGTGGCCGTGCTTGTCGTTGATGAGCTTGAAGTGATCGATGTCGAACATCAGCAGCGACAGCGGCCGGCCGTAGCGGGCGCAGCGGGCGATCTCGCGCTCGAGGAACTCGAGGAAGTAGCGCTTGTTGTGGGCACCCGTCAGGGCATCCACGATCGTCATCCGGTAGATCTCCTCGTGGTAGCTGGCCTCGACGCCCGAGCCGACCAGGAACTTGAAGATCGCCGCGCCGATCTTCACGAAGTCACCGTCCTTGAGGACGCTCTTCGTGACCGGGACATCGTTCACGTACGAGCCGTTCGTCGACTGGAGGTCCTCGACCGACCAGTTCTCGCCGGTGCGGAAGACGCGCGCGTGGCGGCGGGAGACGGAGTCGCGGTCGACCTGGATGTCGCAGTCGGCGCCGCGGCCGAGCGTGATCTCGCTGCGCGACAGCGGGAACCGCTTGCCCATGTCGGGGCCCGGCGGATAGATGAGCACGAGACAGCCCTCGCCAGATTCCTTGGTCGGCTTGACGACCTGAACCTTGGTGATGCGGGTCTTCCACTCACTCACGAACGAGCACCGAGGAGAATTGCACCGCAACAGGGGGGACCTGTCAATGTGAGCACCGGTGTGATACCGAGGCATCGTGGCCGTCGGTGCGGTGCTCGTCCACGGGTTCACCGGTACTCCCTACGAGCTGCACCCGCTGACCGCAGCGCTGCGGGGCGCCGGGATCCAGGTCGACACGCCCCTCCTGCCCGGCCACGGGACGTCGCCCGCCGACCTAGCGCGGACGCGCTGGACCGAGTGGCGCGACACGGTGGAGCACGCGCTGGACGCGATGGCCGCGCGCACCGGCCGGGTGGTCGTGATCGGCCAGTCGCTCGGCGGCCTGCTCGCGCTCGAGCTCGCGACGCGGCGGCACGACGCTGCCCTCGCCGGCGTGGCCTCGCTGGCGGCGCCTCTGTGGTTCGAGGGGATCACGCACACGGCCGTACGAGCGACGCGCCTGGGCGGACCGCTCGCGTGGCTCCGCACCGTGCCCAAGCTCGGCGGCTCCGACGTGCGCGACCGGGGAGCGAAGCGCGGCAACGCGAGCTATCGCGCGGTGCCGGTGGCCGCGCTGCGCGAGCTCGTGGCCGTGCAGGCCGCGCTCGTGCCGGTGCTGCCGCGGGTGACGTGCCCGGTGCTCGTGATGCACGCGCGGCACGACCACACGGCGCCGGTCGCGAGCGCGGCGCACATCGCGGCGGCGACGCGGGCGGAGCGGCTGCGGATCCTGCTCCACAGCTTCCACCTGATCGCGATGGACGTCGAGCGCGAGATCGTGGCGACCGAGGCGCTCGCGTTCCTCGCGCGCCGAGGGTGAACCGCGCGGCGAGAGCGGAGAAGATGCGCCCATGCGCCACGTGATCGCGATCGACCAAGGCACCACCGGCACGACCGTGCTCGTCCTCGACGAGGCGCTGGCGGTGCGCGGCCGCGGCTACCAGGAGGTCCGGCAGATCTATCCGACGCCCGGGTGGGTCGAGCACGACGCGGAGGACATCTGGAGCAGCGTGACGTCGGCGCTGCAGCAGGCGCTGCGCGGGCTCGACCGCGGCACGGGCGACGCGACGCGGGGGCCGATCCCGCCGGAGTCGATCGCGGCGATCGGGATCACGAACCAGCGCGAGACGACGGTGCTGTGGGAGCGCGCGTCGGGCAAGCCCGTGCACCACGCGATCGTGTGGCAGGACCGCCGGACCGCCGCGCGCTGCGCCGAGCTGAAGGCGGAGGGCCGCGAGGCGCGCGTGCGTGCGCTGACCGGGCTCACGATCGATCCATATTTCAGCGCGACGAAGCTCGCGTGGATGCTGCAGAACCTGAGCTCGCTCGCGGCGCCGGCGCGCGCGGGGCACCTCGCGTTCGGGACGATCGATTCGTTCCTGCTGTGGCGGCTGACGGGCGGCGGCGTCCACGCGACGGACGTGACGAACGCGTCGCGCACGCTGCTGTTCGATCTGCACACGCTCGCGTGGAGCGACGAGCTGCTCGAGCTGTTCGGGATCCCGCGCGCGGTGCTACCGCAGGTGGTCGCGTCGTCGGGGACGATCGGGGTGACGCGCGGGGTGGCAGGGCTGCCCGACGGGATCCCGATCGCGGGGATCGCCGGCGACCAGCAGGCGGCGCTGTTCGGGCAAGCGTGCTTCACGCCCGGCGAGGCGAAGTGCACGTACGGCACGGGCGCGTTCATCCTGATGAACACGGGCGACCAGCCGGTGGCGTCGAGGTCGGGCCTGCTCACGACGGTGGCGTGGAAGCTCGGGACGGGCGAGCTGCGGTACGCGCTCGAGGGCAGCGCGTTCATCGCGGGCGCGGCCGTGCAGTGGCTGCGCGATGGCTTGCAGTTCTTCTCGTCGGCGGCGGAGATCGAGGCGCTCGCGCAATCGGTGAGCGACTCCGGCGGTGTGATCGTGGTGCCCGCGTTCGCGGGGCTCGGCGCGCCGCACTGGCGACCGGAGGCGCGGGGATCGATCACGGGGCTGACGCGCGGCACGACGCGCGCGCACATCGCGCGGGCGACGCTCGAGGGGATCGCGCTGCAGAACGTCGACGTGCTGCGCGCGATGGAGCGCGATGCAGGTCGGCAGCTGACGATGCTGAAGGTCGATGGTGGGGCGGCGTCGAACAATCTCCTGATGCAGTTCCAGAGCGACGTGCTCGGCGTGGAGATCGTGCGACCCGCGCTCGTCGAGACGACGGCCCTCGGCGCGGCGTTCCTCGCGGGGCTCGGCACCGGGGTGTGGCCCGACCAGGCGGCGGTGCGGACCACGTGGCGCGAGGAGCGACGATTCAAGCCGGACGGTAATCGTGCAGCGATAGCGGCACACCTCGCGCGGTGGAACGACGCCGTCGCCAAGGCATGATCGACGCGGGTTCGACGCGCGATCGCGGCGCGGTCTGGACCTCCGACATGTGAGCGCCGGGGTGCGGCATACGACTCCCGATCGCGCGACCTTCCCTACCCTGGTCGATTTCACCAACAAGTGGTGGCTGTGACCGACGCGCTCGCTGTGCGCGGCAACGATTTCAATGCGTTAGTGCGTGGACCGG
Organism: Deltaproteobacteria bacterium; assembly: GCA_043716635.1. Taxonomy (GTDB): domain Bacteria; phylum Myxococcota_A; class Polyangia; order Haliangiales; family Haliangiaceae; genus JABFXX01. The sequence goes on from JAYSYE010000035.1 coordinate 6,835, forward strand.
CCCTTGCTGTAGCACGGCAGCACGATGGCTCTACTCGCGACCCGCATCTCGAAGCCTGTTGAGTGGACCGATATGGATCTGCTCCAGCACGTGCTGAAGAACGAGTCGCGCGGATGGTGCGAGCTTGTGCGGCGGTATCGGCCTCTCATCTACCGGTGCATCACGAAGGTCACGCTGAAGTACGCGCCGTCGCTCTCGAGCGCCGATCTCGACGAGGTCTACGCGGATGTGATGATGCAGCTCGTGCGGGACGACAGCCACAAGCTCCGCATCTACAACCCGGAGCGCGGCATGAAGCTCGGCTCGTGGATCGGGATGATCTCGGTGAACGCGGCGTACGACTTCCTGCGCGGCATCGGCCGGCGCCCGGTGCTCGACAAGGTCGACGGGACCCTCGATATCCAGGAGGACCAGGACAGCACGCCACTCGAGAAGCTGATCGAGAAGGAGCGCTGGCAACACCTGAATGGCCTGCTCTCGGACTTCACGGCGAAGGATCGGACGTTCGTCGAGCTCTACTACCAGCGCGGCATGGAGGCCGACGAGATCGCGGCCGAGATGCAGATCAGCCTGAAGACCGTGTACTCGAAGAAGCACAAGATTCGCGCGCACCTCGTGCGCTCGCTGCAGACCGTGAGCGGCGATTCGCCGATCGCGGATCTCGCGGCCGTCGCCGCCTGAGCTCGGCCTCTCAGGATTGGTCACATCTCGTCGTGACTCGCCGCCTCGTGCCCGAGCTCCTGGGCCGAGTGGTCGAGACGCAGATGTTGCTCGGCCGAAGCGAGCCGGGCGGAGCCGGGCGGAGCCGGGCGGAG
>JAYSYE010000341.1:0-1510 GCA_043716635.1 Deltaproteobacteria bacterium
TCTACACGGTGGCCGTGCACTCGTGCGATGGCGAAGCAGCGACCGTGGTCCTCGACGCCGGGCCGCTCGAGCGAGAGCGCCGCATCGAGATCGCGACGCGCACCGTGGCGCCCAGTCCGCGCGGCGCCCCCGGCGGCCGCGTCATCCAGCTCGCGCTCGCTATTGGCGGTGGTTGCGTGGTCACCGATACGCATGACCTCGGCTGCTTCGACACGCTCTACGAGCGCACCGACCTGTCGCCCCCGCGGCTCGTCCCGGCATGGATCGACGTCGGGGAGCTCGGCGCGACCGTGCCGGTGGCAGCGCTCGCGGGTGCCGCCTACGCGACGTGCGTGCTCGCAACCGATGGGACCGTGCGGTGCTGGGGAGCTTACGCACCGACCGGGATGCTTGGAACCGCTCACTCCGCACCGGTCTCCGCACCAATCACGATCGACCTGCCGGCGCGCGCGGTCGAGGTCGCGGTGAGTGGTCACGCGTGCGCGCGCCTCGAGACGGGTGCCGTCATGTGCTGGGGCGCGAACGACTACGGGCAACTCGGCACCGGTGATCGCAACGCGGTGAACGTCGTGCCGCGCGAGGTTCCGGGACTCCGCGACGCGACGGGGATCGCGGTGGGCAGCATGCACACGTGCGCCATCACGCCGCGCCGCCAGGTCGCGTGTGCGGGGTGGAACAAGTACGGTCAAGTGGGCTCGGGCCCGCACACGAGCTCCAGCTATGTCGTGACTCCGACCGTCGTCGCCGGTATCGCCGACATCATCCGCATCGCTGCCGATGCGAGCGCCACCTACGCCTGGGACAGCAGCGGTCGGGAGTTCGCGTGGGGTAGGCTTCCGGGCTCGATGGAGCTCCGATCGCCTCGCGTGCTCGTGTCGGCGAGCTCGGGTACGACGGCACGCGCCGAGGATCGCGAGTGCCGGCTCCTCGGAACGGGAGCGATCCTTTGCAACGCGCTCGCGAATCCCCCGCGCCCGTCGCGCGGGCCGGACCTGCCGATGTCGCTCGCCGAATGAGCCGCGCGGAGGCTGCGCTCGACGCAGCGCGTGTCCGGAATGCACGATGCGTGGTCCGCTCGCACTCCACTCCCGCCGCCCCCACCGAGAGCCTGATCTAGGGAATCCTCGGGGAATCCTCCGGGGATTTTCACGCGGGATCGGAAACCTGGGGGACGATGTGCGATCGATCCGATCCGACGACTTGACTCGGAGCCGGCCTGGCCCTATAAGCACATCCGTCGACGGCGAACGGCGCTGACGACGACGGCAGGGAAGCAACGGCTCCCCTGGCGGATCGGTCTCTGAAAACTGGATAGCAAGCTGTTTTTGAAGACAGTTGGGTTTTGTTGTTTGAAACGAAACCATTCCATCTCGGATGTCGCGTCGTCTTCGGACGATGAGGCTACGTAACCGAGATAGAGCGGGTTCAAAGCTTTCTATGGAGAGTTTGATCCTGGCTCAGAGCGAACGTTAGCGGCGGGCTTAACACATGCAAGTCGAGCGAGAAAAGG
>JAYSYE010000342.1:0-1506 GCA_043716635.1 Deltaproteobacteria bacterium
CGCGGCAAGGAGCAGGCGGAGGAGCTCGCGTTCGAGGTCACCTGGTGCAGCCAGTTCCTGCCGAAGGGCATCTCCGAGGAGGAGCTGCGGGCGGCGGTCGCGAAGGCCGTGAGCGAGCTGCCGGCCAAGGACCCGAAGCAGGCCGGCCGTGTGATCGGCACGATCAAGAAGCAGTTCGGCGACCGGGCCGATGCGCAGCTGACGAAGAAGATCGCGGACGAGCTGCTCGCGGGCGGCTGAGCGCGCGCGCACCCGCCCACGGGCTCACGCGACGAGGGCGCCGAGGCTGACGTCGAGCGTGGAGCGAACGACGCCGAGCAGGCTCTCGAGCTCGGCAGGGGTTGCATGGATGCGGGCACCGAGGAACGCGAGCGTCTCGCTGCGGACCCGGTCACGGGCCGCGATCATGCGGCGGCCCGCGGTCGCGCGCGAGGTGCCGAGCACCCGCGCGATCGCGTCGAGGTTGAGCCCGTCGGTGAAGTGCAACCGCAAGATGGTGCGCTCCTCGGGTGCGAGAGCCGCGAAGGCGTCGCGAATCGCGCCATGAAAGGTCTCGCCGTACTGGCGGCGGATCAGCGCCAGCGCGGGATCGATCGCGGGCAGATTCGCGGGCCCGCCCGTCTCCGCGATGATCGCCTCGCGGCGGGCGCTGTCGCGGCGATGATTCGACGCGCCTCGCGTGGCGGCGACGCGCAGCCATGCCCCGAGGGGCCCGCGCCCATCGTAGCTGGTGATCACGGCGGGGCCGACGAGGAGGCGTGCGCGCAAGGCCTGGACCGCCTCCTCTGCGACGTCGAGGGCCACGCCGCCGCGCGCGAGCAGGCGGGGCAGCGGCACCAGGTAGAGCCGCTCGAGCTCGCGGATCGCGGCCGGCTCGCCCGCGGCGCACGCGGCGGCGAGCGCGAGGTCCGCCGCGTGGAGGCGTGCGAGCCCTGCGAGATCCCGAGCCCGGGGCGCGACGTGATCGAGCAGCGCCTCCGTCGTCAGCGCGAAGGCCGGCCAGGCGGCGCGGATGGCCGCGAGCACGCTCTCGAGCTGCGACTCCAGCGCTGACTCGTCAGGAGTCACGGGCTGGGTGGCGTCCGGAGGCTGCGCGGCAAGGAACCGCTTCGCGAGCGGATAGCGGGCCTCCATCGCTCCACGATAGGCTGGAAGGGCTCGTCTCGTCTGCCTCACGTTCCTGGTTCTCCCCATTCGTCCCTGTGACCAGTTGCCTCGATGACAACGCCATCGTCGCATTGCTCTCGAGCGATGCGCCGGGGGACGAGCGCGCGGCGTGGACCGCTCACCTCGACGAGTGCGTCGCGTGCCGGACGCTGGTGGCCGACGCGGCGCGCCTCGACGATGGTGACCACGAGGCCGCGGCTGCGCCGCGGTTCCTGGCACCCGGCACGGCGCTCGGTCGCTACGTCGTGCTCGAGACGCTCGGCGCGGGCGCGATGGGCGTCGTCTACGCGGCATACGATCCGCAGCTCCGGCGGAAGATCGCGCTGAAGCTGCTGCGGC
>JAYSYE010000343.1:0-14699 GCA_043716635.1 Deltaproteobacteria bacterium
GCCACGTTCCCCTGCGGCTCGATCATCGGCCGCACGACGAACTGACTGACGTGCGGCTCGGTCGCTCTGATCATCCCGCGATGGCGGGAATGGCAGACATGGCAAGCGCGAGCCGGTCGGCCAGGCCGTAGCGCTCCGCGACGGCCCGGATCTCGTCGAGATTCGCATCGCGATTTCGCTGCAGCAGCTCCGAGACGTCGACGAGGTCCTTCGGCGCACCGGCATCGAGCTTCAGCGCGATCAGAATGGCCAACCCGACACAACGGAGCGTCGCCCTGTCGGCGATCACGGTGGACGTACGAATGCCTTCCGTCGCCGGGTTCCGACGGCGCCGCCACGGATTCACGAAGTTGATGATCTCGACGGGCTCGATGGGATCGCCGTCCTCGTCCTCGCGAATCCAGACGGTGATGACGCCGCCGAGCTCGTCGTCTTCATCCGGGGTGCGGAGCGTCGCCTTGAGCCCGTCTGCGTGCAGCGCTTCGACGACTCTGCGCAACTCCGGCAACTCCACGGCAGTCGCGAGGTCGGCGTCCTCGGTCGATCGGATGAACCGGTGAACGGACATGGCGAGCGCTCCGATCAACGCCGATTCGACGCCCACGCTGCGAGCGATGGCGGAGACGCGCTCAGCGAGGTCGACGAGGGAGGTCACGTCCGGCCGCCTTTGCGAGTGCGCGCATCTCGCGACCGAGCTCCAGGGCTCGCTCGATGCGCTCGATTGCCGTCTTCGGAATGGCGGCTCGCGGCGCTCCATTCGCGCACGCGCTCTGGCGTGGACGCGCTTGAAAGACGAGCTTCGGATCCATTGCCAAAGCTTAACTGACCACCGGGAGGGCGACAATCACTTCCTCCCCGCCGCCGCGGCGCTCGGAGGTCGCGAGCTCGCCGCCCGCGTGCTCGGCGATGGCCTCGACCGCACGCAGCTCGAAGCGATCGCCGGGCGGGACGAGCGGCGCCGCGCGCAGGATCTCGATGAACGGCTTGCCGCTGATCACGCGCTCGCGCACGGAGAGCTCGACGTGGCCGTGCGCGGCCGTGATGCCGGCTCCGCTCTCGGTGAACACGGGCGAGCCCGGATAGTCGACGAGGTCGAGCGCGAGGCCGATCAGCACGTGCTCGAGCTCGACGGCCGTGCACCGCGTGCACGTGTCCGGGGAGGTCGCGAGATGCACCTGGAGCAGCATCGCCTCGCCGAGCGACGCGATCGCCGCCTGCACCGCCGCCCCGACGGGCGCGCCCTTCGAGACCACCACCTCGGGCCGCGCGACCGCCATCAGCTCCGCGAGCTCGCGCTGGGCACGCTCCGCCGCGGCCGCGAGATCGACGAGAAACTCGTGCCCTGCCGGCGCCGTGTGTGGCTCCAGCGCCTCGACGGCGAGCTTCACGATCTGCACGAGGTTCAACAGATCGTGCGTCTTGCCCGAGACCAGCTTGCCCGCGGCGCGCGTCTGCTGCTCGCGCGCGAGCTGCCACTCGAACTGTCGCTGCCGGAACGACAGCGCGAGACGAGCGGCCGCACGAGAGCTCGAGCTAGTCGTCATCTTCGTAATACTCCACAGGTTCGTAGCGTTGCTCGCGGCTCGCGGGGCACCGATCGCGATAGCTGCAGCGGTCGCACCAGGGGCCCGGGTTCGTGCGCGGCCCGTCGCTCACGGCGAGCGCCGCCGCTTCGATGTTGTCGAGCAGGTCGGGCACGAGGCGATCGATCACCGTCTCGGGCGGCACGGGCGGGCTCCATTCGACCGCTCGCTCCGCGATCCAGTGCACGCCGAACCAGAACGTCTTCACGTGCCGGAAGGCCGCCGCCGCGAGCACCCCGTAGCCCTCGAGCTGATCGAGGATCGACGTGCCCGGCAACCGCACGCCCGTCTTGTGGTCGAGGAGCGCGAGCGAGTCATCCTGGAACAGGTAGCCGAGGTCCAGCACGCCGCGGAAGTACGCGTCGCCGCTGTAGAACTGCGTGACCGACAGGTCCTCGCGGATCGCGAGCGAGTACTCCACGAGCTGGCGCGCGACCCGCCGGCGCTTGCGGAACTGGCCGATGCGCTGGACGAACGCCTCGATGCCGTTGCCGATCACGTCGAACCGCCGCTGCTCGATCTCGTTCGGCAGCTCGGCCCGCGTGGTCGCCGTGGCCTCCTCGATCGGCGTGCCCATGAGCACCAGCTCGAGCGCCTTGTGGATCGCCTTGCCGATCCGGGCCTCCGGCATCACCTCGGGCTCCTTCACCTTCTGGACGTACTTGAAGTGAAACAGCCGCGGGCAGCGCAGCGCCGTCGAGACCTTCGACGCCGACCACGGAGCATGGATGAGTGCGCGGGTCGACGGCACGACGGCGCTCAGAGTACCCCGGGGCGCGCCGAAAACTTGCTGGTCCGTGCAGGACGCCCGACAACCAAGGGGTGAGCTCCCACGTGCACACCTGCGAAATCTGTTCTGCGAAGGTCTCCGAGCTCCGCCGAGGCCGCTGCTGGGGCTGCTACGCGCGCTGGGTCGATGCCCGCCCCGTGGGTTCCGGCGCGCGCTGCATCACGTGCAGCGAGAAGCGCCACAAGGTGCTCCGTGCGGTCGAGCTGTTCGGCGGGTGGCAGGCCATGTGCTTCAACTGCGCCGGGCAGCTGCTGCACATCGCGCCGCTCCCCGACACGCTCGCGGCGCTGCGCGAGGCAATCTCGCGCGAGCGTCGGCGCAGCGACCGCCGCGACGGGCGTCAGGACACCCGGGTGTTCCGGTACGAGCGCCGGGTCGGGTCGCGCCGGCTGTCGGTCGCTCTCGGGGCGATCGAGGAGTACCCGATCGTCGAGGACGACATGGTCATCGAGGTGACGTTCGCCGACGAGGATGTGGATGTCGGCTTCGAGTGCGACGACCTGACGAGCATCCGGCCGCTGATCACCGATCTCGACGCCGCGCGCGCCTGATTCTCCTGGACCCCGGCGTTCGCCGGGGTGACGTGCGTACTAGTGATGCGGGGCCGGCGCGGGCTGGCGCGGCTTCGGGGCCGGGCCCGGGCCCGGCGGCGTCGCGATCCGAGCCGACGGGCCCGACAGCGCGGCCCCGGTATCGCGCCCGAAGAACAGCGCCCCGATGGGGACCAGCATGCCCGCCGGCACGACCTCGCTGAGCGACTTGCCCGTCGCGCGGGCTGTGACCTGGAACGACTTCGGGTTCGTCGCGATCGCGACCTTGAAGTTGCCGTCGCCGCTGTACGTCTCGACGAGCTTCATGAGGTCGGCCTTGTGGGCGATCAGCGCGTCGATCTGCTTGCTCTTGCCCTTGTACGAGTCGAGGGCGCCGATCGCGATCTTGGCGAGCCCGCGTGGCGCGATCGCTGCCGCCCGGAGGAGCTCCATGAGGCCCTCGGACATCATCGCCATCGAGTCCGCGCCTGCCTTCGTCTTGTCGTTCCACGTCCACGCGATGCCGTCGGCGTAGACCGCGAACGACGCGCCGCGGCCGCGCTGCATGAGGTCCGTCGCGAAGTTCGTCTCGCCGTGTTGGTCCGCCAGCGCCCGCGCCTTGGCGGTCGGCGACAGCGCGATGCCGATCGCGAAGATCGGCCGCGTGGCGATGACCTCGGCCGCCATCGCGAGCGCGCTGTTCGCGGGCCGCGCCGGCATCTTCCACGTGGCCGCGAGGCGGTCGCGCACGAGCTTCGTGGTGCCCGCGAGCAGGACGCCCGTGCTCGTCACGGCCACCGCCGGCTGGTCGCCCTTACCCTCGAGGATCGAGCCGCCATTGACCTTGCCGACCGGCTGGCCCGACATGCTCGCGATCTTGTCGATGAGCGCGGGGGTGAACTTGCCGTGCACCTGCACGACGAACGTCGGGTCGCCGCTGGCCGGGACCACGACCGTCATGGTGCCGTCTGCGATGTCCGTGACGGGGTCGAAGCCCGTCATCGTCTTCGCCATGCCACGCGCGCCCTCCATCTGTCCCGTCATGTCCCGCACCATCTTGAGGAGCTCGGGCGACGCCTTGATCTGCGGCTGATTCACGAGGTTGGCGAGGACCGCGTAGTTCTTCGGCACGATCACGGCGCCGTCGAAGTGGATCACCACATCGGCGTCCGGCATCGCGTACTGCAGCGCCGCGTCGGCCGTCGGGGCGTTGGGATTGCTTTCGAAGCCGAACCCGGTCAACCCCAGCAGTAACGTGATGATCTCGATGATGCCCGGCATGTTTGGGGAGCGATTCCGCGCCGAAACTTTTTTGATGTCAAGACTGGTTCCGGTCGGGGCGGCCGGTAGGATGACGACGTTCCGCAGTCCCGGGACGCGGTCGGGCACGCAACGAGATACGAGGGAGGCACGACGGTCATGAGCACGCTTGCTGTGGTGGAAGAGATCCTTCGCGAGACCGGCGTTCCGATGTCGGTGCGGGAGATCGTGGAGCGGGCGGGTGTGAGGCTTCCCAGCAAGTCGAAGACTCCGGATACGGTCGTCGCGCGTGACCTGGCGATGGATCTGAAGAAGCGGGGCGAGGTGTCGCTGTTCGCGCGCACGTCGCCGGGTCGCTACACGCTGCGCGCGCTCGCGCCGGCGGTTGCGACCGAGACCGTCGCGCCGGCTGCCCCCGTCGCCGCCATCGGAGGACAGACCGCCGATGGCGGCACGCCGATGTCCGCGACCGGGGCTGCGATGGGCACCCTCCCCGCGCGCAAGCCGGCAGCGGCGGCACCGAGCGCGGGCTCGTCGAGCGCCGCGGTCACGGGCACGCGCGCCAACGCCCCGTCGTGATCCTGCCGTGATCCGGCGCGCCGAGGCCGCCGATCACTCGTGGATCGTCGCGACGGGCGCGGAAGCTTACGCCGACCTCGGCGACTACACGCGCATTTTGCCCTCGTGGCTCGACCAGCCAGGGGTGCTCGCGTGGATCGAGCACGATGCGGCCGCGCGCGGCCGTGGATTCGCGATGCTGGGCTTCTACCTCGAGGACCCCGCGGCGTCGCTCGGCAAGTCACCCGTCGTCGCGGACCTGCTCGCGCTGGCCGTATTGCCCGCCTTCCGCAACCGCGGTATCGGCAGCCAGCTCCTGAACCACGTGCTCCAGGTCGCGGAGCGGGTGGCGCCGGCGAGCCATATCTCGGCGCTCCGCCTGACCGTCTCCGAGGACAACCGTGATGCGCAGCGACTGTACCTGCGCAACGGCTTCTCGATCGTCGACAGCTCGGCGACGTACGACCGCGGCCAGCGCGCGCTTCGCATGGCGCGCCCGCTGAAATAAGCGCCCGGGCTCAGCCGCCGCGACCGGGACCGCGCCAGCGCATCACGCGCAGCGGCCAGGGGGGTAACCCGTCCGTGCGGCGCTTGCTCGCACCGCGCGCGAGCAGCTTCGCCTGCATCGCCAGCATGTCGTGGAGCTCGGCCGGGGCCCCGGTCGCGGTGAGGGTCACCCCGACCGCCTCGTCGAGCATCGCGCTGCCGACGTACTCCGCCGTCGGCGTGTAGATCGCGGCGCGATACTCCGCCCGCGTCCCGTCGTCGCGCAGGCGCTCCAGCAGGAACCGCGCGCCGGTCGCCGGCCGGAGCTCGCGCATCACGTCGCGTCGCCTACTCGCCGAGATCCGCGGCGAACCGCGGCGTCACGTCGTTCGGCGCGCCCCACTGCGACTTCTTCCACTCGACGTTCCACTGGCGGAGGAACCACATGGGATCGAGCATGAGGCGCGCGCCGATCGCACTGGCCGACGTCCCCCACAGGTCCTTCTTCTCGCCGGGGTCCTGCGCGAGGTTGTAGAGCTGCGGCGCACCCGTCCCCGTCAGCCGGATCTTCCACGAGCCGATGCGCCCGCCGTGAAAGTTCTCGTACTGCGAAGACGTCGCGAGCTGCGGATACTCGACCGCGCCGTTCGCCACGGGCACGAGCGAGCTCCCCTGCCAGCCCGCATCGGGCGCCACGCCGAGCACGTCCGCGAGCGTCGGCACGATGTCGATCCCCTCGGTGCCGGACACGACCTTCGTCGTGGGGAACATCGGCGGGTAGTGGATCAGCAGCGGCACGTGGATGAGCGTCTCCTTCTCGGAGCCCGCGTGACCCACGCGGCCATCTTCCCATTGCTCGTCGCCGTGGTCTGCCGTGATGATCAGCATCGTCTGGTCCCAGATGCCCCACGTCTCGAGCTGGGTCTCGAGCTTCGCCATCAGGTCGTCCTGGTAGCTGACGTTCGAGTCGTAGAGCGCACGGACGTGGTCCTTCTCGCGGTCGGTCAGGTCCTTCGCGAAGCCGCCCTTGCCCTCGTCGCCGAACGAGTCCTTGAAGCGGCCCGTGTAGCCGCCATCGTACTTGTCCATCCACGGCTGCTTCGCGCGCCACGTCACGTGCGTGTCGATCATGCCGAGGTACAGGAACCAGGGCTGATCCTTCTTCGGCGCGACGAACGAGAGGCCCTTCTCGAGGACGTCGCCGCCGCGCAGGCCCAGGCTCTTCTCGATGTGGTTGACGAACTGATCCCATGACGTGCCGAAGCCGCGCGCGGGCCGGATGTAGCCGTTCGCGGAGACGCCCGCGGTGTACTTGCCGCCCTTCTTCGCGACGTCGTCGATCGTGACGTAGCTCTCGGGGAGGTGGTCCGACATCTGTGCCGCCTTGTGCTTCGCGAGATACATCGAGGTCCACATCGAGGCGTGGGAGACCTGCGACTCGTTGCCCTGCACGTAGTGACGCATGAACAGCGTCGACGTGGCCGCGAGCTTGTCCCACGTGGGCGTCTCCGGGCGCGCCTTGCTATCGAACGCGTGGACGCGGTCCGCCCGCAGCGAGTCCATGATCACGAACACCACGTACTTCGGCGGCGTGCCGCGCGCGACGGTCGGGGCCGCACCGCCCGTGACGAGGGCCGCCTTCGCGATGGTGGTCCTCGGACAGCCGGCGCCCGTGAGGTCGAGGCGCACCGCCTTGCCCGCGAGCGCGGCCAGGTCGACGGCCGAGCCGATGCCGGTGAGCGTGCCGGTCGCGGACGCGCCATCCTCGGCCGTCGCGAGCACGTCCGCCTTGCAGGCGCCGTCGGCGAGGTCGCCGGCGAGCTTGCCGTTCGGGGGCACCACCACGAACCAGCTCATCGCGCCGCCCTGCGGCAGCACCAGCGCGGCCGCGCTGCTGTCGTAGAACTGCGTCGCGCCGTCGTCGGCGACCGGGGCATCGCCACCGATCTGGATCCACGCGACCGAGCCGCCGGGCGACTTCATGAAGAACTGGAACGCGTTCTCGCCCTCCTTGAGCTGATCGGCCGGGACCGCGAGCTCGAGCGTCGACCAGCCCTCCGGGAGGGTGCCGTTGATGTCCTTGTTGTCATTGATGCGGACGCTGATCGCGCCGGCCTCGGTCGCCTTCACGCGCATGCGCAGCGTGCCGCGCCTCGCCTGCGCCGCGGTGAGGGGCACGAACACGCTCGCGTTCTTGCCGGTCAGCTTCGCGACGGTGAGCTCGCCGTCCTTCTGGCGGAGCTCCCACGACTTCTTCGAGCCCGACATCGCGAAGTTGCCGACGCGGACGTACTTCGCGAAGCCCGCCGAGCCGCCCGCGAGCAGGAGGCCGTTGCCGCGCGAGAGGTGCGCGGAGAGCCGGTTATCCACGAGCGAGTAGACCGGATGCTCGGCTCCGCGCGCCGGCGCCTTCGTCGGGGGCTGAGCGGGCTTGACCGCCGCCCCGCCGCCGGCACCTGCGCCCGCCGCCCCGCCGCCAGCCGCGACGGACCCGCCGCCGGGGGCCGTGCCGCCGCCCTCCGAAGGCTTGGCGGACTTACCGCAGGCCGCTAACGCGAGAACGCACGCGACGATCCGAGAGTCCATCGACCGTCGGTATTGCATCCAGAGCGTGGGGTCAAGTTCCGATCCGCCAGCCGTGACTGTAGATGTTCGCCCGGGAGCCGCGGAGGAAGCCGACGAGCGCGACGTTGAAGCGCTCCGCGAGGTCGATCGCGAGCGAGCTGGGAGCCGAGACGGCGGCGACGATCGGCACGCCGAACCGCACCGCCTTCTGGAGCAACTCGTAGCCGGCGCGGCCCGACAGGAACAGCACGTGCGGACCGCCCGTGAGAACCTCGGCGAGCGCCCAGCCCACCAGCTTGTCGACGGCATTGTGGCGGCCGACGTCCTCGCGCGCGGCCACGAGGCGCCCCGCCGCCGTGAACAGCCCCGCGGCGTGAAGCCCGCCCGTTGTCGCAAAGACGGACTGGGCGGCCCGCAGCGCGTCGGGGAGCGAGCGGAGCGTCGCGCCGGTCGTCCGCGTGTCCGCCTCGACGGCGCGCGCCTTCAGCTCGAGGTCGGCGATTGCCACGCGCCCGCACACGCCGCACGCGGCGGAGGCGAGCAAGCCGCGCCCCGCAAACGCCGCCGGGTCCGCGTCGCACTCCACGGTGTCGGCATCGGCCTGGGCGATCGCTCCGACGGGGACCGACTCGGCGTGGAGGAGGCCGCGCGCGAGCTCGAGATCGTGCCCCGGCGTGCGCATGATCGTCGCGACCGCCGTGCCCCGCGCGCGCAGCACGAGGGGAGCCTCGACGACGACCTGATCGCGGTCCGCAGTGCGGGCGCCGCCATCGAGCCGGTCGATCGCGACGGCACGCACCGTCACGCGATCACCGGACCGCGATGCTCACAGGTGGCCGGACAGCACGAGCCCACCGCCGGTGGGCGTGACGTACGGCGCGAGGCCGACCGCGCCGGGCTGGGTCGACGACTCGTGCGTGGTCGCGCCCTTCGCATACCACACGAGCCCCGTGACCACGGCCGCGAGGCCGACGCCGCCGACCACGAGACCGATGTTGCCGAGCTTCACCTGGCCGGACGCGTCCGTGAACCTGGGATCTCCCGGGGGCGCCAAGCACTGGTGATCGCCGAGCGTGCAGCCCGCCGGCAGCGACGTGTAGCCGTAGATCGCGATCACCGTGCCGGCCACCAGGGCCGCGCCACCGACGCCCAGCAGCACCTTGGCTCCCACGGGATGCGACGTGCTCGACGTCGCCAGCACCGTGGCGCTCGAGGTCTGCGTGGTCGTCGTGGGCGAGCCCGTGATCACCGTCGGCGGCGCCGCGATCACGGGGGCGGCGAACGCGGCGACCACGGCGCGCCCCTTCTCGCCGGTATTCACGACGACCGTGACGCTCTTCTCGTCGCGACCGCGCTGGAAGCGGATCACGTGCTTGCCCGGGTCGACGTCGTACGGCTCGCCGTCGAGGCGCGTGGCGACGAGCGAGTCGTCGACGTACACGGTCGTGTCGGGGAGATCGGAGCCGCGCGCATCCCGCGCCGCGAACGTGATCGAGGGTTGCACGCGACCGAGGTCGTCGGCGTAGCGGGCACAGTCGCCCTGCACGAGCGTCGGGCAACTCGGCACGGCGCAGGTCAGGAATAGCTTGCGGGCGAGCGTGAGCTTGCCCGCCTCGCGCGCATCCTGGCCGCGGCTATGCGCGTCCACGCACTGATCCTTCGAGAGGTCGGCGGAGGCGATGCCGGCCGTGCCGAAGAGAATGCCGGCCGTGCCGACGATGAAAGTGGCGAGTGCGCGTGACGCGCGGATCGTGGTCATCTGGGGGCTCCTTAGAGACACTCGGGCTTGAAGACCTTCTTCTGGCCTTCGAAGTAGTACGGGGGGGAACAGCTGGGCTTCTCGGCGGTGACCGCGGCGTCGGGTACGGTCGACTTCTGGACGTCTGGATTGGCCTTGTCGGGCTTGGCTGGCTGGCGCCCACCACGGCTCGTGGTCCGCTGCCGATCGCGCGCGGGCTTGTCGCTGTTCGCCGGCGATGTGCCCTGCGTGGTGGCAGCCTGCGTCGTGCCGAGCGGCGTCGTGCCGCCGGCCTGCGTCCCGCTCGTTCCGCTCGTCCCGCTCGGGGCGACAGCGGTCTCGGTGGGCGCGCGTCCGCCGCCCGGTCCGGTCTCGACGGGAGTCGGCAGCTCGTCGGGCGTGCGCTTGACCGTCACGGCGGACCCCGCCGGGATGCCGGGCGCGGGCTTCGCGACCTCGGTCGTGCCGCCTGCGCCGACGGGGGACGTGGCGTCGGAGCCACTGCTGCGATTCTTCAGCGCGAACCCGAGGCCCACCACGAGCAGCACCACGAGCGCGCCGAGGATCGGCACGATGCGGCTCTTCTTCGGCGCCTGGCTCGCATCGGACAGGGTCTGCGCGGCCACGAGCTGGACGGGCTTCGTCACCGTGATCACGGGGCCCGAGTCGTCGTGCCGCGCGCTCGTGCGGGTCGGCTGCGAGCGCACGCCCGTGTTGATGCGGCTCACGATCGACGACGCCCGCGTCGTGGGCTGCGTGCGCCGCCAGCTGACCTCCTCCTGCGCGAGGATCTTGTCACGACCCTCGAGGAAGTCCTTGCCGATCAACTTGGCCCACGTCGCGACCTCCGCGAGGCTCGCACCCCCGACCGGCGCGAGGGCCTCCTCGAACGCAGCGGCCGTCGCGTACCGGGTCGCCATGTCGACGGCGAGCCCCTTCGAGACGATGGGGTCGAGGCGCTGGAGCAGCGCGTAGTGCTCGTCGGAGATCGCGTGCTCCTTGCGCTCCGCCTCGATGGCGGTGAGCACGGTCGGCAGCGTGCCCTTCATGATCGACGTGATGAGCTCGCCCTCGCCCTGCGCCGCCTGGTGCATACGGTGGCCGACGAGCAGCTCCCACAGCACCACCGCGAGCGCGTAGACATCGCTCTGCCGCGTGGCCTGGCCGCGCAGCTGCTCGGGTGCGGAGTACGCGAGCTTGCCCTTGAACGTGCCGTCGCGCGTGATGTGCGCGGCCATCGTCGCCTTGGCCACGCCGAAATCGAGCAGGCGAGCCATGCCGTCGATCGCGACCATCACGTTCTGCGGCGACACGTCGCGATGCACGATGTTCAGGGGCACGCCCATCTCGTCCGAGGTCTCGTGCGCGGCGTGCAGCCCCGCGGCGACACCCATCACGATCCCGACCGCGACCTTCGGCGGGATGCGCAGCTTCGCCTGCTTCGCCGTGCGCAGCAGCACGTGCAGCGGCACCCCGTGCACGTACTCCTGCACGAGCATGACCTCGTCGGCCGTGGTCACGAGGTCGACGACCGGCACCACGTTGCGGTGGTGGACCTTGGACGCGATGCGCGCCTCGTCCATGAACATCGCCACGAAGTCGGTGTCCTCCGCGAACTCCGGGAGCAGTCGCTTCGCGGCGCAGATCCGCGAGAACCCCTCGTCACCGAGGAGCCGCGCGATGTGAATGGTGGCCATCCCGCCGCGGGCGATCTGGCGGTGCAGCATGTAGCGTCCGATCGTGACGGAGCGGCTACGCCCCGAGCCATCGGAGCCTTCGGTTACATCCGTACCGCTCATTAGTAAAAGGTGATGTCCTGTCCGAGCGACCAGAAGTACAGGTTCGAGAACCGACCATCGGTGCCGATGCTCGTGCCCCAGACCGACTGCGTGTACTGGTGGCTCGCGCCGGAGAAGCCCGCGTTCGCGCCGAGGCCGAGCGCGAGATCGGGGAGCGACTCGAAGGTCGGGATCAGGTTCGCGGGCGTGAACGGGCCCTTGTGCGCCATCAGGCCGGCGATGAAGACGCGCGCCGCGATGTAGCCCTCGAGTGATACGAACGACGGCGTCGCGCCGCTCGCCGCGATGAGCTGGTTGTAGCGCACGACCACCTCGCTCTGATCGGCCTGGTAGTTCGGCACGACCTGCGAGACGACGACGTCGTCGGTGTAGTGGGCACCCGGCCGGTTCGTGATCGCGCCATCCGCGACGAGCTGCGCGGCGAGCGTGTTCGGGCCGACGAACGAAACGTTCGAGAACGCCAGCTGGAGGCGGGTGCTCTTGCCCGCCGAGGTCTGGCCGTCGTACTGCCAGTCGCGAACGCCCTTGATGAACACCTCGCCGTAGCTGTGCGTGTCGGTCATCATCACGCCGATCGTCACGGTGCCCGAGGGCTGCGCGACGAGCCGCGACTCGATGTACGCCGTGGCGGCCGCGACCTGCGGCGGGACCGTGGTGGCGGGATCGATGCCGCGCTCGTACTGGAAGCGCTTGACGCTGCTGGCGCCCGAACCCTCGCCGAAGACCGCGTTCCACGCGGCGACGAGCCCGTTGAAGCCGGCGTCACCGAAGGAGTCGTGCTGGTCGAACGAGATCACGTTGCGATAGTCGGTGATCCCCTTCTTGCCCTTGAAGTACTCGACGGTCGCGCGCGCCTCCTGCGCGTAGCTGCCGCGGACGTTGAAGATGAACTTGCCGCACTCGCCGGCCTTGGTGTCGCGCAGCATGTTGGTCGCGCCCGTGAACGCGCCGAAGAACAGCGTCTGCGTCTCGACCGCGATGGGTGCCGAGCGCGCCATCGTCGGCGTCCCGACGTTGCCGAGGATCGCGAGCACCGCATTGGGGCCGCGATCCAGACGCGTCGTCGACGCGGCGGGATCGGTCGCGACGGGCGGCATCGTCGTCGTCGGGCACCGCGGCGCCTCGTTCGTGGTCTTCACGTCCGTGAGCTCGCGGACCTTGAGGTCGGCGACGTCCGGCACGTAGCCGTCGTCGCGGAACTCGAGCTCGAGCTTGCGTCCGCGAATGCCACCGGCGTCGTTGGCCTCCTTGAACGCGAGGTCGATGCCGAGCTTCATGCCGACGCCGAGATCCTGGTTGGTTCCGGTGGCGGGTGCGCTCTCGCCGATGCGGATCGTGGCTTCGGCAGCGGCCACGCACACGTTGACCGCACTGCGGATCTCGCATACCGAGCCGGTGCCGCAGTCGGAATCGAGGTCACAGGTCGCCGGGTTGAAGTCCGTCGAGCATCCAGTGCTCGCCGCGCTTCCCCAGCCGAGGACCGAAAGTAACAGCAAGTGAGTTGCGTTCGTACTACCCATCGCCGCCCAGTCTCGCGTGCAACGAGGGACCTGGCAAGCAAGCTCCAGCAACTCACTGTCACGAGGCGGAACGTGCGCGCCCTACATCGCGATATGGTCGCGACGTGTGTGCAGCGTCTACCGTGAAAGATCGTGTATTCCGCGATCCAGTTCACGGATTGGTCGAGTTCAAGGGTAACGACCGACCGCTCGCCGACCTCCTCGATACGCACGCGATGCAGCGCCTGCGGCGCATCAAGCAGATGGGCTTCGCGTGGCTCGTGTATCCGGGTGCCGAGCACTCGCGCTTCGGTCACGCGCTCGGTGCGTTTCACATCGCCCAGCGCGTCACCCGGCGCCTCGAGCTCGACGATCGCCTCGCGCGCCACGTGAAGGTGGCGGCCTTACTCCATGACGTCGGTCATGGACCGTTCAGCCATGCGTGGGAGCACGTCTTCCCCGGGCAGAGTCACGAGGGCTGGGGCGGTCGGATCGTCACCGAGAACGCCGAGCTCGCGGGTGCGCTGGAGGCACTGGAGCCCGGGCTGCCCGCCACCTTGCGATCGTTCTGGGGCAAGGGCTACGTCCCGCACTTCGCACGCAAGCTCGTGTCCTCGCAGCTCGATGTCGATCGGCTCGACTACCTGCTGCGCGACGGCCACTACTCGGGCGCCGGCTACGCGACGTACGACCTCGACTGGATCATCCACGCGATCCAGGTGGCCGAGGTGCACGCCGGGCAGCCGGACCCGTTCGACCTCGTGATCGATTACCGCCGCGGCATGTACGCCGTCGAGCAGTACCTGTTCGCGCGATCGTACATGTACGCGCAGGTCTATCACCACAAGACGGTGCGATCGGCCGAGTGGATGTTCATCAAGACCCTCGAGCGATTCGCGGTGCTCGCGCGGCAGGACCGCGAACCGCCCGGGCTGCCCATCGCAGGCGCGATGGCGCGGGGCGCCACGATCTCGGTCGACGACTACCTGCGCCTGCACGATGTCTCGATCACCACCGCGATGGACATCTGGGCCGGGCACGATGGCGGTCCCGGCGCGAGCGATCCCATCCTTCGCGACCTCGCGAGCCGGCTGCTCGATCGCAGGCTGTTCAAGACGTTCGATCTCGGCGACGACAAGGCCGCCGCGGATCGCCTGTGGCCGCAGGCCGTCGCGCTCGCGGAGGCGCGGTTTGGCAGCGCCGCCGCGAGCTACGTCCACCTCGATACCGCGCGCCAGATCGGCTACCTCGCGTCGGACGACGAAGAGCTCCACGTCGTCGACCACCCGCGCTACGGCGCGGTGACGCTCTCGCGGCTCCTGGAGGACATGCCGCTCGGCCAGCCCATGTCCGCCATCCGCCTCGTCTGCGCCCCCGAGCTCGTCGCCGATCTCCGGCCGCTCGTCGAGCACTCCCTCGGCCGTGGCCGCGGACGCCGGTAGCCGGTAGCCGGTAGCCGTCCCGTCCCCGGCGTAAAGCAAACCGCCCGGCCCTTGCGAGGCCGAGCGGTCAGTCGGGGTGAAAGGATTCGAACCTTCGACCCTCTGGTCCCAAAGCAATTTTTTCCGAACGCAAAAAGCCTGATTTTCTTCGGTGTTTTGCATGATTTTAGCCTCTAACAAGGCTTTTGCAATCCTTCTCACTTAATTGCATTTTCTGTTTCGTATTCGCGGTTATGGAGAGCAGGTGATTTCAGAACCCGGTAGTCGTCCGGTAGCGTATCAACGGTCGCATGTGCTGGTGAAAGCAGCTCCTGACATCGTGACATTCAGGCTTACTCACGATCGCTCAGGCCCGAGTGAAAGTTGACGACAGCGCTCAACAGAATGCAAACTTGGCAAATCGCTATTGTCCTCGCGTGCGTGCGTGCGAGACCGTGAATTCGGTTAAC
>JAYSYE010000344.1:0-1504 GCA_043716635.1 Deltaproteobacteria bacterium
GGGCCTCGGGTTCGCGATCGCGCAGGAGCGCCTCGGACCCGGCCGCATCCACCACTGCATGCGCTGGATCGGCATCTGCGAGCGCGTGTTCGACACGACGTGCCGCCACATCACGCGCCGCAAGATCTCCGACGAGCACACGCTCGGGTCGCGGCAGATCGCGCAGGCATGGATCGCGGAGGCGCGCGCCGAGATCGATGCGGCGCGGCTGATGGTGCTGCACGCGGCGTGGACGATCGAGGCGAAGGGCTTTGCGGTCGCGCGCGACCAGGTCTCGATCATCAAGTTCTACGTGGCGGACGTGATGCTGCGGCTCGTCGACCGCGCGATCCAGCTGCACGGCGCGCTCGGCATCACGAGCGACACGATCCTCGCGCACTACTACGTGCACGAGCGCGGCGCGCGGATCTACGACGGTCCGGACGAGGTCCACAAGATGGTGGTCGCGAAGCGCATCCTCGCGAAGTACGGCGGCGGCAAGGCGTGAGCGACCGCGTGCCCGATCCCGCGGCCGGTCCCGCGAGTGACCTCGTGGAGGACCAGCCCCGGGCCGTTCGCCCCGGCGAGGAGCTCGACCAGGGCGCGCTGGTCGCGTTCGTCGAGCGCGAGCTCGGCACGCACGGCCCGATCACCGTGCGGCAGTTTCCAGGCGGGCACTCGAACCTGACGTATGCGGTAGCCCACGGCGACCGCGAGTACGTGCTGCGACGGCCGCCGTTCGGGTCGACGGTGAAGTCCGCCCACGACATGGGTCGCGAGGTGGCGGTGCTGTCGAAGCTGGCGCCCGTCTACTCGAAGGCGCCCCACGTGCTCGCGTCCGACTCGACGGGGACGGTGCTCGGCGCGCCGTTCTACCTGATGGAGCGTCGACGGGGCGTGATCCTGCGCAGGCAGCTCCCCGCCTCGCTCGCGGGCGATCACGCGGCGATCCGGCGGGTCTGCGAGCTGCTCGTCGACGCGCTCGTCGAGCTGCACGCGGTGGATTACGCCGCGGCGGGCCTCGGTGACTTCGGCAAGCCGGGGGGCTACATCGAGCGCCAGGTCACGGGGTGGACCGAGCGCTACACGAAGTCGCAGACCGACGAGCTGCCCGCGATCACGGAGGTCGCCGCCTGGCTCGCGGCCCATCGTCCGGCGGACGGACCGCCCGCGCTGATTCACAACGACTTCAAGCTCGACAACGTGATCTTCGACGCGACGCTGGGGTCGATCACCGGCGTCCTCGACTGGGAGATGACCACGATCGGCGATCCGCTGATGGACCTCGGCACGACGCTGTCGTACTGGGCGCAGGCGAGCGACCCTGCGGCGTACCACCAGCTCCCGTTCGGCCCGACGGCCGCGCCCGGCATGCTCACCCGCGACGAGATCGCGCGGCGCTACCTCGAGCGCTCCGGCCGGTCGACCGACCAGCTCGTCTTCTACTACGCGTTCGGCCTGCTGAAGACCGCCGTGATCGCGCAGCAGATCTACTACCGCTTCGCCAAGGGCCTCACGACCGACG
>JAYSYE010000345.1:0-4844 GCA_043716635.1 Deltaproteobacteria bacterium
GGCAGTGACGCCGCCCTTCAGGAGAAGGAGCGCGACGGGCTCGTCAACGTGCTGAAGACGGGCTCGCTGCCGGCGCCGCTCCGCGAGGAGACGGTCTCGGACGTCGGCCCGACGCTCGGTCGCGACGCGATCGACAAGACGAAGCTGTCGTTCGGCCTCGGCATCCTGCTCGTCATCTGCATCATGGTCGGCGTCTACCGGTGGTCGGGATGGATCGCGGTGTTCGCGGTCGTGTTCCACAACCTCCTGACCCTCGCGGTCATGGCGACGTTCGGTGCCACGCTGACATTGCCGGGCATCGCCGCCATCGTGCTGTCGATCGGCATGACGGTCGATGGCAACATCCTCATCTACGAGCGCATTCGCGACGAGCTGTTGCTCGGCAAGAGCGTGCGCGGCGCCGTCGACCTCGGCTTCTCGCGAGCGTTCTCGGCCATCCTCGATGGTCAGGCCACCACGGCCGCCGCGGGCTGGGTGCTGCTCCAGTACGGCTCCGGTCCCATCAAGGGCTTCGCAGTGCTGCTCCTCGTCGGCGTCTTCACCACGGTCACCACCAACATCTGGGTCACGCGCGTCTTCTTCGACTGGTACATCGCCAGGAAGAAGGGGCAGCTGGCGACCATCTCGATCTGAGGCAGCCATGAGCGAGCACAAATTCCGATACCTGCTGCCGCCTGGA
Organism: Deltaproteobacteria bacterium; assembly: GCA_043716635.1. Lineage (GTDB taxonomy): Bacteria > Myxococcota_A > Polyangia > Haliangiales > Haliangiaceae > JABFXX01. Next base: position 680 of record JAYSYE010000345.1, read on the forward strand.
AATAACTTCCAGTTCGTCTCCAAGTTCAAGACCTGGCTGATCATCTCGGTCCTCCTCATGGCTGCCAGCATCGGCATCCTGTTCGTGAACAAGGCCGTCCGTGGCGAGTACATGAACTGGACGATCGACTTCAAAGGCGGCACCGAGGTGATCCTCGCGTTCCAGGACAAGGGCACGAAGGCCTACACGAAGGTCGACCCGAGCACCGTCCGCGCGACGCTCAAGGGCATGGGCGAGGACAACGTCGAGCTCTCGGACATCTCCTGGGAGAAGGAAGAGGCGAACGGCACGACCTCGAAGGTCAACGGCATGGTGCTGCGCACGCCGCGCTTTTCCGCCATGAAGTCCGACGTCGCGATGAAGACGGCCGAGGCGTTCACGCAGAAGTTCGCGGATCGCAAGATCGCGAAGGCCGTGTGGTCGGGTGATCGCATGAGCGTCCGGTCGGGGACCGCGATCACGCACGACGAGGCCAAGGCGTTCTTCGCCGCGCAGAACATGGTGCTGAAGGACTGGCTGCCGAAGGAGGTCCTGCTCTACACGGCGGCCGACGAAGGCACGCACGAGTACAACCAGTGGTTCGCGGTGTTCGGCATCGACAAGCAGTACGAGAACGCGCTCGAGAAGGCGCTCCCGAACGTCGACGTCGTGATCGAGAACTCCTACGGCGTGGGCGCGAAGGCCGGCGACAAGCTGCGCGACGACGCGGTGAAGAGCCTCGTCTACGCGATCTTCCTGATCATGCTGTACCTCGCGTTCCGGTTCGATATCCGGTACGCGCCGGGCGCCGCCTTTGCGACGATCCACGACGCGGTCATGGTCATCGGCGTGTTCGCGCTGACGTGGACGGAGGTCTCGCTGACCTCGGTGGCAGGGCTCCTGACCGTGGTCGGGTTCTCGGTCAACGACACGGTCGTGGTGTTCGATCGCATCCGCGAGAACCAGGCGAAGCTGAAGGACAAGAAGATCGAGCGCGTCATCGACATCTCGATCAACGAGGTGCTGGTCCGCTCGATCCTGACGTCGTCGACGGTGTTCGCGACCACGCTCATCATGAACATCTTCGGCACGGGCCTCGTGCAGAACTTCGCGTTCGCGATGAACATCGGCGTCATCGTCGGCTCGTACTCGTCGATCTTCCTCGCAGCCCCGTTCTTCCTGTGGGTCTCGAAGAAGTGGTACTCGGGCACGCCGTCGCGCCGCCGGGTCGCCGCGATCCAGGCCGCCGAGCCGATCGCCGCCGCTGAGTGAACCGGTGGTGTGCAAGATCCCCGGGGATCTCGCGCATCTAGCGCCGTCCGCTGTCAGAGGGACCGAGTAGGGTTCGGCGGTGGAAGTCCGACTGCGACCCGCCGACGAGGGCATCGTCGCTCGTCTCGCCAGCACGCTGAGGCTTCGCCAGGCGACGGCGCGCTGCCTCGCGGTGCGCGGCTTGCACGAGCCCCAGCACGCGCAGGGCTTCATCGATCCGCGCCTCGCGGCGCTGCGACCACCCACCGGGCTCGCGGGGCTCACCGGTGCGGTGGGGCGGCTGGCCGACGCCGTCGTCGGGGCCGAGCGCATTGGCGTGTTCGGTGATTACGATGTCGATGGGATCACCACGGCGGCGCTGCTGACGATCTTCCTGCGCGCGTGCGGCGCGTCGGTCGAGGTCGCGGTGGCGAGCCGCGAGGCGGGCTACGGGTTCACCACGGCAGCCGCGATCGATCTCGTGGACCGCGGGTGCACGCTGATCATCACGGGGGACTGCGGTACGAGCGATCTCGACGCGATCACCGCGGCAGCGGGTCGCGGCGTCCAGGTGATCGTCGTCGACCACCACACGGTGCCGGCCGATGTCGCGGCGCACCCGGCGTTCGCGCTCGTCAATCCGTTCCGGCCCGACTCGACGTTCCCGTTTCGCGGGATGGCCTCCGTCGGGCTCGCGTTCTACGTCGCGGCTGCGGTGCGCACCGAGCTGCGCGATCGCGGTCACTTCCGGTCCGGGCGGGTCGAGCCGGACGTCCGCGAGCTGCTCGATCTCGTGGCGCTCGGCACGATCGCCGACCTCGTGCCGCTCGCGGCCGAGAACCGGATCCTCGTGTCGCTCGGGCTCAAGCGCCTGAACGGCCCGTCGGCAACGCGGCCCGGGATCGCGGCGCTGCTCGCGTGTGCGGCGGTCGACACGGAGCGCGGGATCGATGCGCGCACGATCGCGTGGAAGCTCGCGCCGCGGATCAACGCGCCCGGTCGGCTCGGCGCCGCGGAGCCCGCGCTGCAGCTGCTGCTCGCGGGGGCCGACACGGCGACCGAGCGCGCGCAGGTGCTGGAAGCGGCGAACCTCGAGCGGCGGGGCATCCAGGACCGCGTGATGGCCGAGGCGCTCGCGATCATCGAGGCGCGGGGCGAGATCGGCGCGGCGATCGTGGTGGCGGGGGAGGGCTGGCCCCCGGGCGTGGTCGGCATCGTCGCGGCGAAGCTCGTCGACAAGTATCAGCGTCCGGCGTTCGTCGTCGGCATCGATCCCGCGAGCGGCATCGGCCGAGGCTCCGCGCGGACGTCGGGCGGCGTGAACCTGTACGCGGCGCTCGCCGAGGCGGCGCGCGAGGCTCGCTGCCTCGACCGGTTCGGTGGGCACGCGGCGGCCGCGGGCTTCACCGTCCACCGCACCTCGATCGACGCGCTCTCCGAGGCGCTCGGGGCCTCGTGCACCCGGTTCGCGCAGGGCAGCAAGCCGGTCAGCACCGGTCGCGAGATCGACGCCGAGGTGAAGCTCGCCGAGGTCGACGAGCGGCTCGCCGAGGAGCTCGCGGGCCTGGGCCCGTTCGGGCAGGAGAACATCGCGCCCGTGCTCGTCGCGCGCGGCGCGCGGGTCACCGGGGTGCGCCGCGTCGGTGACGGATCGCACCTGAAGCTGACGCTCGAGGACGGCTATGCCTGCTCGCGGACGGCGATCGGCTTCGGGCTCGGCGCGCGCACGGTCGAGGTCGGGTCCACGGTCGATCTCGCGTTCCTGCCCACCATCTCGACGTGGCAGGGGCGGCGCAGCGCGGAGCTCGAGCTGGTCGACGTCGAGCCCTCGGCGCGGTAACACCAGCGCGTGGCGCGTTCCGATCAGGGCTCCGGCGACGTCGACCCGCTCGCGCAGATCGGGCAGGAGGATGGCGCTCCGGTGCCCCGCCTGCCGCGCGGCAAGATGGTGCATCTGTCGATGCAGCACGTGATGCGGATCCTGATGACCGCGGCGATCCTGGTGATGATCATCGTGATCCAGAAGCCCTGCGCTCAGAACGTGTCGAAGTTCGTGACGAGCATGGGCTCGGGGTCCGCGTCCGGCTCGGGGGCTGGGTCCGGCTCGGAGTCAGGCTCGGGCGCTCGGGGGAGTGCGACCGGTTCGGGCCTCGACCCCGACGTCCAGTACGAGTCCCTCACCGCGGACATGACCCCCGAGCAGATCCAGGCGGCGATGGATCGCGCGCGCGCCCGTGCCGCCGCTGCGGGCTCGGGCTCGGGCTCGGGCTCGGGCTCGGGCTCGGGCTTGGGCGCACCCTGACCGCGCGACGAACCCGTCGTCACGTCAGGCGTGAGGGCCGCGCCACAGCACGGCATGCTCGAGGCACGGCAGCTGCGTGCGCCGCTGTGCGACGACGGCGCCATCGAGCGTGGCCATGACGACGCCGTCCCCCGCGGCCTGCTCCGCGACGACCGTGCCCCACGGATCGACCACGAGCGAGTGGCCGTAGCTCTCGCGCTTCTCGCCGTGCCGTCCATGCTGGGCGGCCGCCACGACCCACGCCTGGTTCTCGACCGCCCGCGCGCGGAGCATCAGGTGCCAGTGCGCCGCGCCGGTGTGCGCCGTGAACGCCGCGGGCACCAGCAGCACCTCGGCGCCCATCTCCTTCACGAGCGTCCGGTACAGCTCGGGGAATCGCACGTCGTAACAGATCGACAGGCCGACCCGCGCGCCGTCGATGTCCACCACGACCAGATCACGCCCCGCTGCCGTCGTGTCGCTCTCGCGCATCACGGCGCCGCCCGGAATATCGACATCGAACAGGTGCACCTTGCGATAGCTCGCGACCACCGCGCCGGCGGGGTCCACCACCACGGCCGTGTTGAACGCGCGTCGCAGGTCGCCCGGGACGATCTCGGGCATCCCGCCGCCCACGATCCACACCGCATGCGC
>JAYSYE010000346.1:0-4840 GCA_043716635.1 Deltaproteobacteria bacterium
CGGCGGCGTCGGCCGGCGCTCCGTCGCCCGGAACCTGCTGCCCGCCGCCGCTGCATCCAGCAGCGCATCCGACGACCACGACGAGCCAGGAGGTTGCACCCATGCGCGCGAGGCTAACACCGCGCTCGACTCGACGACACGGTGACGGTAGGGTCCGCCCGAACACATACGGGGGAGCTGGGCGCCGGTGGTCGGCGGCCGGCTGAGAGGTGCGCGATGCACGACCCCAGAACCTGACCCGGGTAATGCCGGCGTAGGGAGGCCCGAATGAGCGAGTCCAGCGCAACCAACAACGGCAACGGCAACGGCGGCACCAGCGACAACGGCAAGAAGTCTCTGTCCCAGGTGACGGGGCCCGATCCGATCGAGGGGCTCCCCGCGATGACGGGCTTCCCCGCGTCGGAGAAGGTCTACGTCGAGGCGAGCGGCCTCGCGGTGCCCGTGCGCCGCGTTCACCTGTCGGGCGGCGAGCCGTCGTTCGACGTCTACGACACGTCCGGCCCGCAGGGTCACGACCCGCACGTCGGCCTGCCGAAGCTGCGCGCGCCGTGGATCGCCGCCCGCATGGCGGACGGCGACACCGGCAACCGCTCGCAGATGCACTACGCGCGGCGCGGCATCATCACGCAGGAGATGAAGTTCGTCGCGATCCGCGAGCAGGTCGCGCCGGAGTTCGTGCGCGACGAGATCGCCCGCGGTCGCGCGATCATCCCCGCGAACATCAACCACCCCGAGAGCGAGCCGATGATTATCGGCAGGAACTTCCTGGTGAAGATCAACGCGAACATCGGCAACTCGGCCGTGTCGTCGACGATCGGCGAGGAGGTCGACAAGCTGCGGTGGTCGGTGAAGTGGGGCGCGGACACGGTGATGGACCTGTCGACGGGCGATCACATCCACGAGACCCGCGAGTGGATCGTCCGCAACTCGCCGGTGCCCATCGGCACGGTGCCGATCTACCAGTGCCTCGAGAAGGTGAACGGCAAGCCCGAGGACCTGACGATCGAGCTGTTCCTCGAGACCCTCATCGAGCAGGCCGAGCAGGGCGTCGACTACTTCACGATCCACGCGGGCGTGCGGATGGCGTACATTCCGTACACCGCGAACCGCATGACCGGCATCGTGTCGCGCGGCGGCTCGATCATGGCGAAGTGGTGCCTGTCGCACCACAAGGAGAACTTCCTCTACACGGAGTTCGAGCGCATCTGCGAGGTGATGAAGAAGTACGACGTCGCGTTCTCGCTCGGCGACGGCCTGCGTCCCGGCTCCAACGCGGATGCCAACGATCGCGCCCAGCTCGCGGAGCTCGAGACGCTCGGCGAGCTGACGGACATCGCGTGGAAGCACGACATCCAGACGATGATCGAAGGCCCGGGCCACGTGCCGATGCACCTCATCAAGGAGAACGTCGAGCTCCAGATGCGCATCTGCAAGGAGGCGCCGTTCTACACGCTGGGGCCCCTCGTGACGGACATCGCGCCGGGCTACGACCACATCACGAGCGCGATCGGCGCCGCGATGATCGGCTGGTTCGGTACGGCGATGCTCTGCTACGTCACGCCGAAGGAGCACCTCGGGCTGCCGAACCGCGACGACGTGAAGGACGGCGTGATCGCCTACAAGATCGCGGCGCACGCGGCAGACCTCGCGAAGGGGCACCCGGGTGCGCGGCTGCGCGACGACGCGCTGAGCAAGGCCCGCTTCGAGTTCCGCTGGCAGGATCAGTTCAACCTGTCGCTCGACCCCGACACCGCGAAGGACTTCCACGACGAGACGCTGCCGGCGGCCGCAGCGAAGGGCGCGCACTTCTGCTCGATGTGTGGCCCGAAGTTCTGCTCGATGAAGATCACCGAGGAAGTGCGCGCGCTCGCGGCGGCCGGGCTCCTCGAGAAGGCCACCGAGTTTCGCGAGGGCGGACAGACACTGTACGTCGGCAGCGACGACACGCACACGTGATCGACGCGCCGGGGCTGGCGGTACCCGGCTAACGCAGTAGCCACCCCGGATCGTTAAAAAGCGAGTCGCTCGCTGAATTTCCGGGCGATCGGCACGAGCCCACCGCTACAATCCGTGAGCACCTCGCTCCCGGATTGTAATCACCGTGACCGTCAACCCCACCCGCACGCTCAAGGTCGAGAAGCTCGCGCGGATCTACGACGCGGAGATCGCGCCGGTGTGGGGCTCGCGCTTCGGCAAGCTGCTGCTGCGCGACCTGAAGATGCCCGCCAAGGGCCAGGTCCTCGACATCTCGTGCGGCACGGGCTGGCCCACCACCGAGATCCTCCGCCGCATGAGCGACGGCAGCCGGCTGATCGCGATCGATGCCTCGAGCGCGATGCTCGATGTCGCGCGCCGCAAGGTGGCGGACCTGGGTCCGCTCGGCAAGAAAGGCGTGTTCTTCCGCACCGAGAGCCCGGTCCCGAAGCTCTCGTTTGCCGACGACGTCTACGACCTCGTGGTGTGCAACCTCGGGCTCGACGAGATGCCGAGCCTCGAGGTGGCGCTGCGGGACTTCGCGCGCGTGTGCAAGACCGGCGGACAGGTGCGCTGCACGCTGCCGCTCGCGGGTACCTTCGAGGAATTCCACGACCTGTACCGCGAGGTCCTGACCAAGCACGACAAGCACGAGGCCCTCGAGCGGCTCGAGCGGCACGCGGCCCGGTACCCGACCCTCGAGCACGTCGAGCGGTGCATGAAGACGGCGAACCTCGATGGCACCATCGAGCACGAAGAGTTCACGCTGCTGTTCAAGAGCTCGCGTGAGTTCTTCTTCGCGCCGGTGATCGAGTACGGCCCGCTGCAGGAGTGGAAGGACATCGCCGGCGACGGCCAGGAGATGCAGGACACCTTCTGGTACATCAAGGAGGCGATCGACGCGTACTACGACGGCCGGCCGTTCCAGGTCACGGTGAAGGCCGGCTGCATCGCGGGCACCAAGCACGCGCCTCGGGCGGCAGCCGCTGCAATCCCGTACGAGCTCGGTGCGGTCGACGTGGACTTCGACAACGACGACGACGACTCGTCGCCCGCCATCGCGACGGCGAGCCTCGCGTTTGCCCCCGACGGGCTCCCGTACCCGCCGGCGCCGGCCGAGATGGCGGCTGGCTCCGTCAACGTCTCGGACCCCGACGACCTCGACGTGATGGAGGACCTCGACGACTCGCTCGCCGACTCCGACCTCGACGACCAGGACACGGCCGATTCCGGCCCCGAGCTCGACCTGGACGCCTTCATCGACGGCAAGCGTCGCCCCTCGCACCTCGACGACTGACGCCACCCGGGCGGCCCCGCCGATGACGGATCTCGCGAGCGCGGTGTGCTCGATCACCGCGACCCAGCGCAAGCGCTTCTTCTGGGCCGCGTGGTGGACGGCCGAGCCGCGCGAGCGACCCTTCCGCAAACCGGACGCCTCCCACGGTGGCGCGCCGACGCTCGAGGCCGCACTCGCCGAGGCCGAGGTGGTCGCCGGTCGCTACCTGATCCTCGTCGAGCCGTACTGGGCGCGCGCGTGGACGAGAGTGCTGCGGGGCGAGCGTGCTCCGCCCCGGCCCGCGCCGCGCGCACCGAAGCCAGCTCGTGCGAGCCCCGTCTCCGCGTGGGAGCTGCTCGGGCTCGTGTCCGGAGCGTCCCTCGCCGACGTGAAGGCCGCGTTCCGCCGCCGCGCCCTGGAGACCCACCCCGACCACGGCGGCAATCCCGACGACTTCCGCGAGGTCCACCGCGCCTACGAGCGCCTCGTCGCCCGCGCGCGGTAGCGCTGGGGTCAGGACCGCGCGGCCGAGCTCACGGGCAAGTCGTGAGGCCGCTGATCCAGGTGCTCACGAGAGAGACCGCGGCGCCTGACAAAACTGACCAGGGCGTCAGCGCGACGACCGGCGTGCGCTCATTTGCCGGGCTTCGTCCACGTGTCGAGCCAACCCAGCACCTGCTCGTGCCAGAGCTTGCTGTTCGCCGGCTTCACGACCCAGTGATTCTCGTCCGGGAAGTAGATGAACTTGCTCGGCACCCCCAAGCGCTGCAGCGCCGTGAACGTCGACATGCCCTGCGTCTCGACCACCCGGTAGTCCTTGCCGCCGTGGATCACGAGCTCGGGCGTCTTCCAGCTCTTCACGAAGTCGATCGGGTTCGCCTTCGTATATCCCGCGCCTGCATCCACCCACGGCAGACCCTTGTGCTCCCACTCGGGAAACCACAGCTCCTCCGTGTCGAAGTACGCCATGCGCTCGTCGAGGTTGCCGTCGTGACAGACGAGCGCCTTGAAGCGGTCCGTGTGCCCCGCGATCCAGTTGATCATGAAGCCGCCGTACGACGCGCCCAGCGCCGCCATCCGCGTCTTGTCGAGCCACGGGAACTTCGCGAGCGCCGCATCGAGGCCCATCATCAGATCGTCGTACGGGGCGCCGCCCCAGTCGCCGTTGATGGCGTCCGTGAACGCCTGGCCGTAGCCGGTCGAGCCATGGAAGTCGATGAACACGGTGCCGTAGCCGTGCCCCGCGTATGCTTCCGCGTTCCAGCGGTAGTGGAAGTGATCGCCGAAGCTCCCCTGCGGACCGCCGTGGATGAGGAACGCGACCGGCACCTTGCCGGCCTGGTAGCCGGCCGGCTTCATCGCGAAGCCGTACACGGTGTCGCCCTTCGCGCCCTTGAACGAGAACTGCTCGTAGCTGCCCCACTGGATCGCCGCGACGCGCGCATCGTTCAGGTGCGTGAGCTGCTTGAGCTCGCTGCCATCGGGCTTCACGGTCCACAGCTCGTCGGGCTGCACGAGGGTGTCCTTCATCACCACGAGGCGATCGCCCGCGAGCCGCGGCGAGGTGGTCGTGCCCTTCTCGATGATCGT
>JAYSYE010000347.1:0-14552 GCA_043716635.1 Deltaproteobacteria bacterium
CAACCGTCCGAGATCGAGATCGAACGCGAACACCGGCACGGTGATGCCAAGCCGGGCGCGCGTGCGTGGGTGCACCTCGCCGAAGCAGCCCACGACGACGCCGTCGATCAGGAGCTCGCCCGCGACGCCCGGGTGCAGATAGCTCACCGGCTTCGTGGTCGCGCGCGCGGCGACGATCGCCTCTCCCGCGACGCCACGGATCGCCGCGAGCGCGAACGCCTTGGCGTCGAACGCATCGTACGCGCCGCCGTCCCCGAGCTGCACGCGGCGCTTGCCCGCGAGCACGCCCGCGGCCCACACGGGCTCGTCGGCGAGCTCGTGGATCGGTCGCTCCGACATGCCCTGCCCGCGGCGCAGGAACACGCTGCCGACCTCGAACAGCGCGACGTCGGGCCGGCCGTGGCTGTGATTGCGCGCGACGGCCGCGAGCAAGTTCGGCAGCAGCGACGTGCGCATCACGGCCTGCTCCGCCGACATCGGATTGCGCAGCGCGATCGGCTGCGCGCGGCGATCCGTGGGCGGAAGCTCGAGCGCCGCGTTGCGCTCGACCGACTGGAACGCGTAGGTGAGAGCCTCGTGCGCACCGGCCTGCGCCAGCGCCGCTCGCGCGCGCTCCGCGGGATCCGCGGGTCGCACGCCGGGCGCGGCGCGCAGGGCTGGCAGCGTCGACGCGACCTGCTCGTAGCCGACCATGCGGAGGATCTCCTCGATCACATCGACCTCGCGCAGGATGTCGGTCCGGCAGCTCGGGGGCGTGACCTCGAGCACGGCTCCGGCATCTGCGCCCGACCCGGCCGCGGGGGTCACCGTGAACTGCAGCCGCTCGAGCGCATCCCGGCACGCGGCCGCGTCGAGGGCCACACCCGTCAGCATCCGCACCCGGGCGAGCCGCAGCGTCACGGCGCGCGCGACTCGCGCGACCGGGTATGTGTCGACGAGCGGGCCGCGCACGGTGCCGCCCGCGACCTCGCAGAGCAGCCGCGCCGCGCGCGCTGACGCCACCGCCGCGAGCTCCGGATCGACCCCGCGCTCGAACCGGTGCGACGCCTCCGAGTGCAGCCCCAGCCGGCGCGCCGTGCGGCGGATCGTCTTTGGCGCGAAGCTCGCGGCCTCGAGCAACACGCGCGTCGTCGTCGCCGTGACCTCGGTGTCGAGGCCACCCATCACCCCGGCGAGCGCGATGCCACGCGAGCCGTCGCGGATCACGAGATCCTCGGGCACGAGCGTGCGCGCGACCCCATCGAGCGTCGTGAACGGCTCGCCGTCCGCCGCGTGCGACACGGCGACGACGCCCGCCTGCAACCGATCGGCGTCGAACGCGTGCAGCGGCGTGCCGAGCTCGAACATCACGTAGTTCGTCACGTCGACGACATTCGAGATCGGGCGCACGCCCACGGCTCGCAACCGCTGCGCGAGCTTGCGCGCGACCGCGCCGCCGGAGCGCACCGTCACCCCGTCGACGATGCGCGCGGTGTACCGCGGGCAGGCCGTCGCATCCGCGATCGTCACCGTCGGCGGCGCCACGCTCTCGGGACCCGCCGCACTCGTGCACGCCGTGAGGTCGTGGTCGGGCCACACGAGCGTGCCGCGCAGCCCCGCGCACAGCTCGCGCGCGACGCCGACGTGCCCGAGCACGTCCCCGCGATTGGGCGGCGCGTTCAGCTCGAGCACGTGATCGGCGATGCCGAGCGCGCGCTGCGCCGGCGCGCCGAGCGGCGTCATGTCATCCGCATCGAGCACGACGATCCCCGCGTGATCCGTGCCGAGCCCCAGCTCGTCCTCGGCGCACAGCATGCCCGGCGACACGATGCCCTTCACCGGCTTGGGCGCGAGCGTGATCCCGCCCGGCAGGGTCGCGCCGACCTGCGCCCACAGCACCTTGCGACCCGGCTCGGGCACGTTGCTCGCGCCACATACGACGCGCGTCGGCGCCCCGCCCCGCTCCGTGATCACGTCCACGAGCGTCAGCTTCGTGGACTCGGGATGGGCCGTCTTGCCGATCACCTCCGCGACCACGACACCGGTGAACCCGGCGCCGAGATCCGTGATGCCCTCGATCTCGAGGCCACCGCGGGTCAATGCCGCCGCGCCCTCGGCGACGGTTGGCACGTGGTCGAGATCGCAGTACTCGAGGACCCAGCTCCACAGCACCTTCATCAGAACTGCTCCAGGAAGCGCACGTCGCCCTCGTAGTAGAACTTGATGTCGTTCACGTCGTGGCGGAGCATCGCCATTCGCTCGAGCCCCATGCCGAACGCGAAGCCCGTGTACTTCTCGCTGTCGATGTTCACGTGCGCGAACACGTCGGGATCGACCATGCCGGAGCCGCCGATCTCCACCCAGCCGCTGCCCTTGCACAGGCGACACGCGCTCGCGCCGGCGCGCCCGGTGCCGTTGCAGAAGCTGCACTGCATGTCGACCTCGGCTCCTGGCTCGACGAACGGGAAGTAGCTCGGGCGGAGCCGGATCGTCAGGTCCTTCTGGAAGAACCGCTTCACGAAGTGGAGCAGCACGCCCTTGAGATCCGCGAACGACAGGCCCTCGTCGACGGCGAGACCCTCGATCTGCGTGAACATCGGCGAGTGCGTCAGGTCGTCGTCGCGGCGGTAGACGAAACCCGGGGCGACGATGCGGATCGGCGGCTTCTGCGTGAGCATCGTGCGCACCTGGACGGGACTCGTGTGCGTGCGCAGCACGATGTCCTCCGACACGTAGAACGTGTCCTGCATGTCGCGCGCGGGGTGATCCTTCGGCAGCGCGAGCGCCTCGAAGTTGTGCCAGTCGCTCTCGATCTGCGGCCCATCTGCGACGACGAACCCGATCTCGCTGAAGATCTGGATCGCCTCGAGGCGCACCTGCGAGAGCAGGTGGAGGCGACCCGCCGGGATCGGTCGCGCGGGTAGCGTCACGTCCACCGCGCGGGCGAGATCGGCCGTCGCGGCCGCCTCGACCAGCTCGCCGAGCCGACGTGCCACCTCGTGCTCGATCGTCGCCTTGACCCGGTTCGCGGTGGCACCCACGCGCGGTCGGTCCTCGGGGGGCAGCTTGCCGAGCGCCTTCATCGTCTCGGCGACCTTGCCCTTCTTGCCGAGGAACTGCGCCTGGGCGGCGCGGATCGCCTGCTCGTCGACGAGCGGCGCGATCGCCTGGGCGAACTCGCTCTCGAACCGCTCGAGCTGCTGGAGCGTCTGGTCCGTGGAGGTAACGTCGGTCATGGCACTGGTGCTCCCGAAACAGAAAAAGACGGCGGCCTTGCGAGCCGCCGTCTAGTCGCACGAACGATCGGGCAGCTTAGGCGCTGGCGATCTGCTGGAACGCGACCGGATCCGTGATGGCGATCTCGGCGAGCATCTTGCGGTTCAGCTGGATGCTGGCAGAGCCGAGCTTCCCGATGAGCTTCGAGTAGCTCTGGCCGAGGCCGCGCGCGGCCGCGTTGATGCGCTGGATCCACAGGCCGCGGAACTCGCGCTTGCGAACCTTGCGAGACCGGTACATGTGCATCCAGGCGTGCTGCACGGCCTCGTTGGCGATGGCGTGGCAGCTGCTGCGCTTGCCGCGGAAGCCCTTCGCGGCCTTCAGCACGCGATTGCGACGACGGCGAGCCTTGTATCCTCGTTTAGCGCGGGGCATTTGGCGATCCTTGAATCAGCTGTACGGAAGCAGTGCTTCGATCTGGTGATGGTGCGCCGCCGGCACGTAGGCCGCGTTGCGCGCCTGGCGCTTCATCTTCTTCGATCGACCGGTGAGCAAGTGGCGCTTGCGCACGTGAGCAAACTTGAAGAGGCCGGTCGCGGTCCGCTTGAACCGCTTCTTGGCGCCTGAATGTGTCTTTACTTTCGGCATACGTATCCGCCCTGGAAGGCTCGTTCTTATGCCCGAGCACGTTTGGCGCTGCAAGCCCTTTTGTCGGCTTTGAAGCGCGGTGTGCGCGATGCCGGGCGAGCAGGACCATCCCCGTCGCGCACAGCACCGCCAGAAGCAGCGCCGCGATCCACGCGGACCGCGAGTGCCCCGGGATCGGGAGCAGCGCGGGCGGGCCATCCGCGCCGGGGTCCTGGACGGGTTCCTCGGCGGGACGCTCGCTCACGCTGGCTCCGGTCTCGGCTCAGGCCGCCGGAGGATCGCCGGCGCCCGGGGCACCGCCGGTACCGCTGGTACCGCCGTCGGCGCTGCCGTCGGCGCTGCCAGCGCCGCCCTCGGCATCCGCATCGTCGTCGTCATCATCGTCATCGACGTCCGCGTTGATCGCGTCCTCGTCGAGATCGTCCTCGTCGTCATCGAGCTCGGGAGCCGGCCCGGGCTTCGCGTTCGGGCCGTCCTTCTTCTGGGTGAGCTGCGACTGCGCCGCGGCCGCGGCCGCCTTCTTCGCATCGATCGCCTTACGCACCACGCCCGGCTTCGGCGAGATCACCATGATCATGCGCCGCCCTTCCATGTTCGGCGTCGCCTCCACCGTCGCGATGTCCGAGCACAGCTCGACGACGCGGTTGAGGACGTTCATGCCGGTCTTGGGGTGCGTGATCTCGCGACCGCGGAACACCACGGCGAGGCGAACCTTGTTGCCGCCCTCGAGGAAGCGCCGGATATGCTTCACCTTGAAGTCCATATCGTGGCTCTCCGTCTTGGGACGGAACTTGATCTCCTTGGTCTCGACCGTGGAGGCCTTCTTGCGCGCGTGCTGCTTCTTCTTCGCTTCCTCGTACTTGTACTTGCCGTAATCCATGATCCGGCAGACAGGCGGGAACGCACGCGGCGAGATCTCGACGAGGTCGAGCCCCTTCTCCTCGGCGAGCCTCAGCGCTTCATGGGTCGCCATGATGCCGAGCTGCTCCTCCTCGAGGATGACCCGGATCTCCGGGACGCGGATGCGATGGTTGATGCGAAGTCCCGCCTCGGGGCGGCGGCGGTCGAAGCGTCCAGACGGTCGACCGTTCATCGTGCGTGGCTCGTGATCATAGTGGCTGGGTCATCTCCGAAGTTGACCCACCGTCTATACCCGAACCGCGGACCCGTTGACAGCCACGCCCGCCCATGCGAATGAAATCCGCACATCCCGTGCGCGTAGCTCAGCGGGAGAGCATCACCTTGACACGGTGGGGGTCACAGGTTCAATCCCTGTCGCGCATACCAGTTCTGCGGTTCGGTCGCTTCGGTCGGGTCGGTGCACAACCCGGTGCACAAACCGGAGTAGGCTTGGGCGGTTAGCTCGTTCGCTCTGACATCCGTGTCAGGGACGGCGAAGTGGAACCCAGTGCTCCAAGTCGGTCAGGTCCTCGACAAGTACGAGTTGCTCGAGCGCGTCGGGCAAGGCGGCATGGCCGTCGTGTATCGCGGCCTCGATCGCGATCTGAAGCGCGTCGTGGCGGTGAAGATCCTCCACAAGCACCTCGCCGACTACCAGGAGGCACGGGATCGCTTCGAGCGCGAAGCGCAGGCGGTCGCAAAGCTACGCCACGAGAACATCGTCGAGATCTTCGACTACTCGGGCGCCGAGGAGGCGGAGGCCCTCGGCCTCTCGTACATCGTCACCGAGTTCATCGAGGGTGGCACGCTGCGCCAGGTCGTCCTCGATCGGCCGATCCTGTTTCCAGAGCTCGGCGCGATGATCATGATCCAGGTCTGTCGCGCGCTCGCGCACGCGCATGGCGCGAAGATCATGCACCGCGACGTGAAGCCCGAGAACATCATGATCCGCTCCGACGGACACGTGAAGCTCATGGACTTCGGGATCTCGCACATGGTCGACCTCGAGCGGTTGACCGTCACGGGTCAGCTCCTCGGGTCGCCCGCGTACATGGCTCCCGAGCACGTCGAGGGCCGGCCGCTCGACTTCCGGACCGACGTGTTCGCGGCGGGGATCGTCCTCTACCAGCTCACCGTCGGCAAGCTGCCGTTCGAGGGCAAGAACCCGCACGAGGTGCTGAAGCGCATCGCGGAGTGCAAGTTCATCGATCCGCGCCAGGCGAACCCGCGCATCGGGAACCGCCTCGGTCGGATCATCCTGCGCGCGATGGCGGCGAATCCCGACGACCGGTACCCCGCGATCTCGGAGATGGTGAGCGCGCTCGAGGCGTATCTCGAGGAGAGTGGCGTGGCCGCGGACAAGGTGGCGGCCGAGCTCGGTCGCTACTTCAGCAGCCCCGCCGCGTACGAGCTCGCCCTCGAGGGCCGGCTCGTCGAGCATCTCACGCGGCGGGGGCAGGAGCTCCTCGCCACCGAGCAGCGCGCGGCCGCGCTCGACACGTTCGATCGCGTCCTCGTCATCGACCCCGACAACTCGAAGGTCCTCGCGATCCTCGACGGGATCAACCGGCGCGTCCGGCGCAAGGCCGTCGCCGCCGGCGTGCTGCTGGCGGGCATGCTCGTCGCGGGCGTCATCGGCATCCAGCGGCGCATGCGCGTGACGGACCGCCCGCCGGTGGCGATGCTGGGCGACGAGTCGATCAGCGTGCGCCTGCCGCGCAGCCGCTTCGCCGCGCGTGATCAGGTCGCGCTCGCACCCGATGCCGCGATCGACCCGGCGCTCGATGCGACGAGCCTCCTCGGCCCCGCCACGCCGGGCCGGCCGACGACGGGTGGGGACGCGGGGAGCCCCGGGACCACGGGCGGCGGGCCATTGAGCGGTGGCGGCGCCATCACGTCGTTCCGCGTCTCGCCCGCCTCGGGGTCGGAGTACCAGCTCGGCACCGGGGAGTGGCAGCGCGTCCCTGGCGACGGCCTCGTCTCCATCGAGCTCGCGGCGCCGACGAAGGTCACCGTCCGCAACCAGAGCGGCTGCTGCCAGGCCGTCACGCAGGCGCTGGCGCCGGGTGCCGAGATCGGCGTGGTCACCCTCGCCTTCCTGCCCGGCGCGGTCGTCCCGAAGTGCAGCGAAGCGAGCGCGCGCGTCGAGATCAACGGGCGCTCGTGGGAGCTCGGCCAGCGGTTCGACGTCGTGTTCGGGAACTCTCTCGACTCGACGCGCAGCGTGAAGATCATGTTCTCCGGCAGCGACAAGATCGATCCGCAGGCGCTGACGGTGAGCGTCGGCCCGGGCTCGACGAAGGACGTGCCATGCGTCCTGCGGTGATCGCGGTCGTCGTGCTGGCCACGGCTGCCGCCAGCCCGCGTCCGGCGAGCGCGGGCCCCGGCGAGGATCTCGACCACGCGCGCCAGGCGTTCCGCGCGAAGGACTGCGCGACCGTGATCGAGGTCGCGGCGCCGCTCATCTATCCCCGCTCGCAGCTCGCCAGCACGTACGACCTCATCGAGGCGCGCATCCTCCTCGGGGTCTGCTACTACGAGAACACGCAGCGCGAGGATGCGCGGCGCGAGTTCGAGGCCGTGCTCGCGCTCCAGCCCGACAAGTCGCTCGACACGCTGCTGTTCTCCGCGGATGCGGTGCGCTTCTTCACCGATGTGAAGTCCGATGCGGACCTCCGAGCGCAGCGCGACGCCGAGCTACGGCGCCGCGAGGACGAGACCGAGCGGCGCGCGGAGGCGCTGCGCAACGCCGTCGTGTTCGAGAAGCGATCCTACGGCGTGAACTTCGTGCCGTTCGGCGCGGGGCAGTTCCAGAACCGCCAGACGGGCAAGGGCCTCGCGTTCGCGGCGACGGAGGTCCTCACCGGTGGGGCGTCGGCGGTGATCTTCGGCTACCTCGCGGCGAAGTACGGATTCGTCGGCGTGGTCTCGCTCGCGGACGGACCGAGCGTGCGCCGGCTCCAGCAGATCGAGGTCGGCACCGGCGTCGCCTTTCTCGGGATCTACGCGCTCGGGGTGGTCGACGCGCTCGTGCACTACAAGCCCACGAGCCGCATCCAGGCCGACGAGTCGCTCGCGCCCGAACTGATGAAGGCGCGCGGCCCCGCACCCAGACCGCGGACCTCGCTCCTCGATCGCATTCACGTGCTGCCGATCTTCGTGCCTGCCGGGGCCGGGGTCGGGCTGTCGCTGGAGGACTTCTAGATGCCGTCACTTCGCCTCACCGCCTCGGGCCAGGCCCCGATCGTCTACAACCTCCACAAGAAGATCACGTCGCTGGGCTCGGGTCCGGACAACGACATCGTGCTGCCCGACCCGCTGGTGACGGATGGCTACGCGATCCACTTCGACGGCCAGACGTACACGGTGTTCGCGCCGAAGCGGGCGGACTTCATCGTCAACGGCAAGAAGCGCAGCAAGCACAAGCTGACGCACGACGAGCGGCTCGTGATCGGCAGCGTCGACCTGCGCTTCGTGATGGTGGACGAGACGGCGCCGACGGAGTCCGAGGCGGCCCAGACGGTGGCGGACCTCGACGCGTACACGAAGCTGTTCGAGTTCTCCGAGCGCCTCATTCACCAGCGGGATCTCGGCGAGTTGCTGAACGCGCTCATGGACGCGGTCATCGAGATCACGAACGCCGACAAGGGCTTCCTGGTGCTGTTCGAGGGCGAGGCGCTCGACGTGAAGGTCGCGCGCAACCTCAACAAGGAGAACATCGCCGACGCCGTCAGCCAGCTCTCCGACTCGATCATCGCCAAGGTCGTGAAGTCGCGGAAGCCCGTGATCGTCTCGGACGCGCTCCGCGACGACGAGTTCGCGGCCGCGAAGAGCGTGATCCACCTCAAGGTCTCGTCGGTGATCTGCGTGCCCCTGCTCGACCGCGGGCGCCTCCTGGGGCTCATCTACGTGGGCAACGACTCCATCCGCGACCTGTTCCAGCAGGAGACGCTGCGGGTGCTCACGGTGTTCTCGTCGCAGGCGTCGCTCATCGTGGCGAACGCGCTGCTGATGAACGAGATCAAGATCGACAACCGCCGCCTCGCGGAGCGCCTCGAGCAGTATCGCTTCGGCGAGATCGTCGGCACGAGCCCGCCGATGCAGGCCGTGTTCCGCAAGGTCGAGAAGATCAGCGGGACCGACATCTCCGTCATGATCACGGGCGAGACCGGCACCGGCAAGGAGCTGATCGCACGCGAGATCCACAACCGCTCGCCGCGCACGGGCAAGCCGTTCGTGACGATCAACTGCGGCGCGATTCCCGAGAACCTGCTCGAGAGCGAGCTGTTCGGCCACGTGAAGGGCGCGTTCACCGGCGCCGTCGCGAACAAGCAGGGCAAGTTCCAGGCCGCCGATGGCGGCTCGCTGTTCCTCGACGAGATCGGCGAGATGCCGGTCGAGCTCCAGGTGAAGCTGTTGCGCGCGATCCAGGAGCGCGTCGTCCACCGCGTCGGCGATACGCGGCCCGAGTCGGTCGATATCCGGATCGTGGCGGCGACGAACCGCGATCTGGAGAAGGAGATCGCGCGCGGGCGGTTCCGCGAGGATCTGTACTACCGGCTGAACGTCGTGAACGTCGAGCTGCCGCCGCTGCGCGACCGCGGCGAGGACGTGCTCGTGATCGCGCGGTATTTGCTGTCGCGGTACTCGCGCGAGTACGACTCCAAGGTGAAGGGGCTGTCGCCGAACGCGGCGGTCGCGATCCGGAAGCACAACTGGCCCGGCAACATCCGCGAGCTCGAGAACCGCATCAAGAAGGCGATCGTGCTGTGCGAGTCGACGATCATCGGGCCCGACGATCTGGGTCTGAACGCCGATTCGCTGCCGACGATCCTGACGCTCGCGGACGCGAAGGAGAAGTTCCAGCGCGACTACATCAACGAGATCCTCGCGCTGAACAACGGCAACCGCACGAAGACGGCGCGCGATCTCGGCGTCGACCCGCGCACGGTGTTCCGCCACCTCGAGAAGGAGGGCGACGCGGACCTCTCGGAGCCGGTGTGAGGGGTGTCAGCGATGGCGAGCGCCGTGGTGATAGGGATGGCGATATCCCCGCCGCAGGCATGACGGCGATGTCGGAGCTGGCGCGCGCGCAGGCGGTCGGGCCGCGAGGCAACCGCCCGAAACCGCAAGCGTTCGCCCCCGTGGCGCGCGTGGTGCATGGTGTGCCCACTGTCGTGCGCGGCCCGCTCCTCCTCCTCGCCCTGCCCCTGTGGCTCGCTGCGGGCTGCGTCATTCCCCCGTCGCTCACGGTCGACAACCAGGACGCCGGCATCAACTCGCCCCCGGCCGTCACGGCCGTGCGCTACGACCGGAAGCAGTACCGCGAGCCCGGACCGATCAACGTGGTTCGGGGTCAGACCGTCAGCGGACCGCTGCAGGTCGAGGCGCTCGACTCGGACCCATCCGATTCGCTCTATGTCCGGATCTTCGTCAACTACGAGGTCGACGTACCGACCCCGCCGCGGTCCTCGTGTGTCGCAGGCGCAGCCGCGACCGGGTCCGTGACGCGGTCCTGCAGCGCCGATCTGAAAGCGCTTTGCCTTCCTGCCGATGCCGCGAAGCCCGACACGACCCTGATGACGGTGCGGGTGTTCGACCGCGAGCCGCTCGCGGTGGGCGACCCTCCGTTCGTGACGATGGCCGATCCAGCCGGGCTCAGCACGGCCGAGACGTTCCACCTGGTGTGTACGGAGCCACCGACATGACGCGCGCCCTGCTGCTGGCCGCGCTGCTGGGGGGCTGCCTCTCCGTCACGGCGGCCCCCGTGCCGCAGTGCAAGGTCACCGCGGATTGCGACAGCGCGCACGGCGAGGTGTGCAGCGATGGCACGTGCTACGGCAACCCGCCGACGGGCGCGTTCGCGGCGCTCGTCTCGCCACCGAGCGATCGCACGGACCTCGTGGCGCGCCAGGTGCTCGACTTTCGCATCCCCCTCGACGGCCGGTTCGCCGACGTGCAACTCGACGAGCCCATCACGTACAAGGGCACGCTCGCGGGCTGCGCGGCCGGCGAGCCCTGCGATCCCACGTCGATGGACGCGACCATCACGGTGACGGGCAAGTCCACGTTTGCCGGGGGGCCAAGCTTTCTGGGCGTGTTCACCGCGCCGGCCCACGAGGGGTTCGACCTCCAGGTGCCACGCACCCACGCGAACGAGACCTACTCGGTCACGATCCTGCCGGGCGGTCGCGACGCCAGCCCGACCACCGGCACGACTGCGGCGCAGCTGATCCCGCCGTACCACGTGAACATGGCGTTCACCGAATCCGCTGCGAACCAGACGATCTCGCTCGGCGATGGCGACGCCACGCACCCGATCCACACGCTCCGCGGCAAGATCTCGACGACGAGCGGCGTTCCCGTCAGCAACTACCGCGTGGTCGCGGTCGGTCACTGGGAGCCCGATGGCGCACTCGTCGAGGTCTCCACCATCGACTACACGGGGACCGACGGGACCTACGAGCTCCAGGTCTCGGCGGACCTGACGGACGAGGTCAGGATCGTGGCGACCAGCTATGCCGCGGCGCTGCGACCGACCCTGTCGATCGGCAACATCGTGCCGAGCGTGGACTCGGAGAACAACAACCTGCAGCTTCCGGATCTGCTCGGGTCCGCGCATCCGGTGAGTATTCCGGTCGACGGCGTCAACGGCAGTGGCGTGGTCGGCCCCATCGCGGGGGCCACCGTCACGATCACCGGCTCCGTGATGGCCGGGACGACACGCGCGACGATCGTCGCCGTGGACACGACCGACGCGGACGGGTTCGCGACCCATCTCGCCCTGCTCGACGGCGAGGAGCTGACGGCGTCCTATCGCATGGCCATCGTGCCGCCGGCCAACGCATCCGTGGGCGTGCTGCTCGACCAGCCGCTGACGTTCGCGGGCTCGCTCGTGGCATTGCGCCTGCCGGACCGGGTCGCGATCCGCGGCCGGGTCCGCGACCACGACGGCGCTCCGGTCAAGGGCGTGTCGGTGACTGCGCGCCCGGCGCTGAGCTTCCTGTGGAATCTCCACCCGGCGCTGCAATCGGTGCTCTCGACGGTCCCGCCGGCCACGACGGTGACCCCCGAGTCCGGCGAGTTCATCGTGTTCGTCGATCGCGCACTGGGGACCGTGGGCGGGCGTTACGACCTCGCATTCGATTCGACGAGCGCGGCGCAGATCCCGAACTACACGCAGACCGACATCGCCGTGCCGACGGAGGCCACGATCCCCGCGATCGCGCTGCCCGATATCACGCTGCCCGACGCGGCGTTCGTGCATGGGTTCGTGACCGACCCGGACGGCAAGCGCGTCGGCGGTGCAGAGCTGAAGATCTACGAGCTCCCGAGCAGCCAGCTCACGCTGTGCACCCAGGTCCAGTACGCGCCGGCCTCCTGCCCGGTCCCGGCGCAGCTGCTCGGTCGCGGCGCATCGTCGGCGTCCGGGGAGCTGCGCGTGATTCTCCCGCGCAACTAGCCCCTCGGCCAGGCGCGTACCAGCGCGCAATAGGCGCTTGACCGTGCCGGAGGCCCCGACTAAGGTGCCGGCAGATCTAGGTCACTTGCTGATGATCTGCGAACCCAGCGCCCGCGCCTCCAAGCACCTCGTCGGTGCGGATGTAACGCGCGAGCACTGCTTCGGTGAGGCCCTCTGGAGCAATGGCGAGCGACGTCGCTCGCCAGTTGCGAATCTCCAGACTCCGCCCGGCCGACTGGCGCTCCGACCAGATGCACTCGGAGCTTCACGTAACGACAAGGTTTTGACGAATGGCGAACGAGACAACTCCCCACACCAACGGTGTGGCGGACGCGGCCGCAGACGCGGCCCCGACGACGATTTCCTCCCCGGCGAGCTCCGCCACCGCACCTACGTCTGAGGCGGCTCCGGCGGCTCTGGGTGATCCGGGCGTCCCGGTCGCGCAGGCCGCCGGCTCGGACCCGGCCACGCCAGCGCCCCCGGCGGCACCTCCGGCGCCGACCTGGGACGATCTGGGCCTCCATCCCGACGTGAAGTCGGCGCTTGACGAGATGGGCTATCTGAAGCCCACCGCCGTCCAGGCCACCGTCTTCAAGCCCGTGAGCGAGGGCAAGGATCTCCTCGTCCAGTCGAAGACGGGAACGGGCAAGACCACGGCGTTCGGACTCCCGACGCTCAACCGGCTGGTGCCGACGCACCGGGCACCGCAGGCCCTCATCCTCTGCCCCACCCGCGAGCTCGCCATCCAGGTGGCGCGCGAGCTGACGGCGGTCGGCAAGAACCGCGGGATCGTGGTCGAGCCGATCTACGGCGGTGCCCCGATCGGCAAGCAGATCACGAATCTGCAGAACGGCGTCCACATCGTCGTCGGCACGCCGGGTCGCGTCCTCGATCACATCGGTCGCCGCACCCTCGACACGAAGGCGATCTCGACGTTCATCCTCGACGAGTGCGACGAGATGCTCTCGATGGGCTTCCTCGAGGACATCGAGCGCGTCGTCTCGCACCTCCCGGAGAAGAAGCAGACGCTGCTGTTCTCCGCGACCATGCCCGACGAGGTCGGTCGCTACGCCCGCCGCCACATGCGCGCGCCGGAGCAGATCTCGCTATCGCGCGACCAGGTGTCGATCAGCGACATCCACCACGCCTACTACATCGTGAGCGGCGTGGCACGCAGCCGCGACCTGCTGAAGATCCTCTACGCCGAGGAGCCGGACAGCGCGATCATCTTCTGCAACATGCGCGACGAGACCACCATGGTCTCGAAGTACCTGCAGAAGCAGGGTCTCGATGCGGAGCCGCTGTCGTCGGATCTCTCGCAGGCGGACCGCGAGCGCGTGATGGGACGGATGAAGGCGAAGACTCTTCGGTACCTGTGTGCGACGGATGTCGCCGCGCGCGGCATCGACATCTCGAACCTCTCGCATGTCATCAACTTCACGGTTCCCGAGTCGCCCGAGGTGTACGTCCACCGCACGGGACGCACCGGTCGCGCCGGCCGGAAGGGCACGGCCATCTCGATGGTCGGTCCGCGCGAGCTCGGCAACTTCCGCTACGTGCGCCTCCAGTTCGGCATCAAGCCGGAGGAGCGCATGCTGCCGAAGGACACCGTGTTCGAGGGCAAGCTGCTCGTGGCCCTGCCGCCCGTCGGCGTGCCGCAGCCGCCCGACCCGGTCCAGATCCTCATCCGCGGCGTGCAAGCCGAGGCGCCGACCGATCTCGAGAAGTCGATCTTCGAGAAGCTCTACAAGACCGAGGCCGGCAAGCGCGTGCTCGCGAAGCTCGTCGCGGAGCGGCTCGACAAGCTGTCGACGCGCGCGAAACCCAAGCACGTGCCGCGCGAGGCCCAGGCCGACGTTGGCAGCCCGCAGCGCGACCCCGGCGAGCGGCCGATGGGCGCGTCCGGCGGCAGCGAGCGCAGCTCGTACGGCAGCGGCAGCGGTAGCAGTAGCAGTAGCAGTAGCAGTAGCAGTAGCAGTAGCAGTGCCGGCGGCAGTGACCGCGCGATGAGCGGTGCCGCCCCCGGCGGCAGCGCAGCGGCTGGCGGCGGCGAGCGCGGCTCGTACGGCAGCGGTGGCGGCGAGCGTAGCTCGCAGGGTGGAGACCGCGATCGCGGCGAGCGGCGTCCGGGCCGGTACGATCGCGATGGCGAGCGTCCGCGCTTTCGCGACCGGGACGATGCGCGTGGCGCAGCGCCTGGCGGCGAGGCACCAGCGGGCGCGACCGGCGCGACCGGCGCGACCGGCGCGACGCCAGCGGTCGGTGAGCAGCGCCCCGAGCGCGGCGATCGCGATCGCGGCGGTGAGCGTGGCGAGCGCTACGGTCGTGACCGTGGCGAGCGCGACCG
>JAYSYE010000348.1:0-14511 GCA_043716635.1 Deltaproteobacteria bacterium
TCTCGCGCGCTGCTTCATCGCGACGTATCTGACCACGTCCGTGCGGCGACCGCGAACGCTACAGCTGCGCCCGGAACCCGGCGGTGAGGGTCACAAAACCCGGAAGACTCTCGTTGGTCTCGAGACCGGAATTTTCGAGCGGGATCAGGCGGGTGATCGAGGCGCCGAGGACCAGGCACGACGTCGTTGGCCCGAGCTCGAGACCGAAGGTGCCGCGCAACGTGATGTCCCGGTGGAGCACGACCCTGTAGTCCGTGCTCGTCTCGTAGCCCTCGTCGGCGACACTGAACGTTCGACGCGCGAGCGGCCGGTTGTATGCGAGGTCGCCGCTCAGGAACGGCCGCGCCCAGCGGTGACTCCCCGCGATGCCGCCGCCCCCGTCGATGCTCGCCCAGGTACCTGCCGCCGGTGCGAACCCACCGCCGACGCCTCCGAACACGGAGCGACGCATGCCCCCCGGACGATCGCTGCCGTGCTGGACGACACCCACGCGTCCCGCATAGCCGTCGCGGCGCTGCATATCACTGGAGCGGTCCAGCTGCATCGCGCCTCCTTCCGCCTCGATCACCATGCGGCTCGTGGCGCCAAACCGCACACGCCCGTCGGCGTGCTGGAAGGCAGGCCCGAACAGCGCGGCTGTGACCCCGAGGTCGCCCTGCACGTCGGTCTTGCCCTGCGCGGGCATCACCGCGGTGTCCGTCTGCGCGAACCGCGCGGGGGGTGCGTACGGCGTCGGCGTGCAGCTACTGGCCGCCGCGAGCACCACGATGGATTCGAGCGTCAGCTTCACGCAGGCTCGCTGCTGCGAACGC
Organism: Deltaproteobacteria bacterium; assembly: GCA_043716635.1. Classification (GTDB taxonomy): domain Bacteria; phylum Myxococcota_A; class Polyangia; order Haliangiales; family Haliangiaceae; genus JABFXX01. Next base: position 813 of record JAYSYE010000348.1, read on the forward strand.
GAGGCCATGGTCGGACCAGGGCCAACCGCGTGACACTCCTCGCACCGAGTCGAACACGCTGGTGGGAGGTCACCACTTCACGTCAGCTCGCGAGCAGCTCCGGTAGAATCTCGCCCGAGCGGCCGAGGATGACCTGGTCGAACTCGGCCGCGTTCGCAGGACGCTCGAGACCGACGTAGATCGCCTGGCACGGATCCCCGTTCTCCTTGCGATACGTGAGCTCGCGGACGAAGCCGGCCGCCGGATACACCGCGCCCGAGGTGCCGATCGAAAGGAACACATCGCAGGCCTGCACGCGCCGCGTGATCGTGTGCAGCTCGAACGGAATCTCCCCGAACCACACGATGTGGGGTCGCTGCAGGGCGCCGCACGAACATCGCGGCAGCTCGGCGAAGTCGTGGCGCTGATCCTCGAACGGCAGAGTCGGGCACGCCGGATCGGAGCAGCGCGTCTTGAACAGCTCGCCATGCATGTGGACGAGGCGCGAGCTCCCCGCCGCCTCGTGCAGATGGTCGACGTTCTGCGTGCAGAGGAAGAACCCGTCCCCGATGCGGGCCTCCGCGGCCGCGAGCGCCACATGGCCGGGATTCGGCGCCACGGTCAGCGCCTGCGCGCGCCGCTGCCCGTAGAACCGCCAGACCGTCTCCGGCGACGTCGCGAAGCCCTCCGGCGAGGCGACCTCCTCGACGCGATGCTGCTCCCACAATCCGTTCGAATCGCGAAACGTCGCGATGCCGCTCTCCGCACTGACCCCCGCTCCGGTCAGCACGAACACGCGGGTCCCGGGCACCAGCAGCAGCGGCGTCATCCCGCGATCGTGCACCAACCCAGGCCGCTGCGGTCCCCGCGCGGTATTGCGTCAGTCTGTCGAGATCCAGGCGCCCCCGGCATCAACCCGGAACGGTGAACACGCTGATCTCGCCGCCGCGCCGCCAGCCCTCGCGCGTGAGCCACAGCCGCGGGCTGGCGAGCGCCACGCGTTCGAAGCCGTCGTCGCACACGAACTGCCGTGTAGGCCCCGGCCTCCGCCGGGGTGACACACGGAATGATCCATCCCGCTCGAGGTCTGGGGGCCCCGTGCGAATCGCGCCCACCGGACCGCCGGTCGAACGTTTCTCCGCGCGGCACGCAACTCCAGCGCTCCCCGGCCGATGGGTGCGGCATGTCCATCCCCGCTTCCGATCCTGGCCCGCGCAATACGGCCGAGGCCATGTTCTGGACCACGACGCCGCCCGCTGCAGAGCAACTACCGGAGCGTCCTGACGCACGCCCGGACCGTCGCCCCGTCGTGGAGATGCTCCTCGGGCTCGCGGTGGTCGCGTTCGGCGTGCTCGCCATGGTGTTCCGCGAGCGTGCCTCGCACCACACCTCCTACGTCTACGTCTCGCCCTTCGTATTCGGTGGCGCCGCCTTCCTGCGCGGGCTCCTCCGCGTGGTGTTCGGCTCCGACTGAAGGTCGCGCACTTCCTACGCGTGCACGAGCGGCGTCGGCTCGCCCGTGACCAGCGGGTTCGCGAAGTACAGCCGACCATCGCGCAGCGTGGTGTCGCGCAGCGTGATCGCGAGCGCGTCCGCGAGCGTCGAGACCGGATGCACCGTGATCAGGTCCCGCACCTCCGCGGGCAGATCCTCGAGATCCGGCTCGTTCTCGAGCGGGATCACGAACGTCGTGATGCCCGCGCGCACCGCACCCAGCATCTTCTCCTTGAGCCCGCCGATCGGCAGCACGCGGCCCGACAGCGTGATCTCGCCCGTCATCGCGATGTCGTGACGCGCCGGCCGTCCCGACAACGCCGACACCAGCGCCGTCGCCATCGCGATCCCCGCCGACGGACCGTCCTTCTGGATCGCGCCCGCCGGGACATGCACGTGCACATCGCGCTCGTGGAAGCGGTCGTTGATCCCGAGCCAGTCGGCATTGGCCCGCGCGAACGTCCACGCGGCGCGCGCCGACTCCTTCATCACGTCGCCGAGCTGGCCCGTCAGCACCAGCTCGCCCTTCCCGCGCATCGGCGCCGCCTCGATGAACATGATGTCGCCGCCCGCGGGCGTGTAGTACATGCCCGTCGAGATGCCGACCTGATCCTTCGGCGCGGCCTTCTCCGGCCGCACCCGCGGACGTCCGAGCAGCGGACGAACATCGGGCCCGTCGAGCACGAGGGTCGAGATCTCCTTCGCCGCGACGCGCCGGGCGACCTTGCGGGCCAGCCGGCCGAGCTCGCGCTCGAGCTGCCGCACTCCCGCCTCGCGGGTGTACGCGGTGATCACCTCGCGCACGGCATCGTCCGTGAGCGTGAGCTGGTCGCGCTCGAGGCCGTTGTCCTCGAGCTGCCGCTTCACGAGGTAGCCCCGCGCGATCTGGAGCTTCTCGCGCTCCGTGTAGCCCGAGAAGTCCACGACCTCCATGCGGTCGAGCAGCGGGCCGGGGATGTTCTGCAGAAAGTTCGCGGTCGCGATGAACAGCACCTGCGACAGATCGAACGGCACGCCGAGGTAGTGGTCCACGAACGAATCGTTCTGCGCCGGGTCGAGCACCTCGAGCAGCGCGCTCGCCGGATCGCCCTGATGCGACATCCCGAGCTTGTCGATCTCGTCGAGCAGGAACACCGGGTTCTTGCTGCCGGCCTGCTTCATGCCCTGCAGGATGCGCCCCGGCAGCGCGCCGATGTACGTGCGTCGGTGGCCCCGGATATCCGCCTCGTCGCGGGCGCCGCCGAGCGAGATGCGGACGTACTTGCGCCCCATGGCGCGCGCGATCGACTTCGCGATGCTGGTCTTGCCGACGCCCGGCGGTCCCGAGAACAGCAGGATGCGGCCCTTGTTCTCCTTCTTCGTCGAGAGCTGGTGCACGGCGAGGAACTCGAGGACGCGGTCCTTCACGTCCCCGAGGCCGTAGTGATCCTCCTCGAGGATCGTGCCCGCCGTCGCGATATCGAGCTTGTCCTCGGTGCGCGTACCCCACGGCAGCTCCGCGACCGTCTCGAGGTACGTGCGGATCACCTGCGACTCCATCGACTCGCGGCCGACGCGCGTCAGCCGCGCCCACTCGCGCTCGACCTCCTTGCGCGCCTCGTCGGGCAGCGGCAACGCATCGAGCTTCGCCTTCAGCTCCTTCGACGAGTCATCCGCCGAACCCTCGCCCTCGCCCAGCTCCTTCTGGATCGCGCGCAGCTGCTCGCGCAGGTACACCTCGCGCTGCCGATCGCCGATCTCTTCCTTCACCTTCGACTGGATGTCCGCCTGCGCGGTCAGCACCTGCAGCTGGCGCTGGACGTGAATGAGCACGCGCCGCAGGCGGTCATCGATCGCGAAGGCTTCGAGCAGGCTCTGGCGCTCCGCGACGGGTACGTCGAGATAGGCGGCGACGAGATCCGAGAGCCGACCAGCGTCCGGGATCGACTCGATCATCTGCTCGACCGCCTCCTCCTGGAGTCCACGCCGCTTCGCGAGCTCGGCCGCGCGCGCCCGCACCTCGCGGTGCAGAGCGACGTAGTTCGGATCCCGCTCGTCGAGTGCCGGCAGCTCGACCGCGTCGCGCAGCATGGCGACGAGGTAGCCGTCCTTGCTGGTCACGCGCAGGGCGATCGCGCGCTCGTGGCCTTCGAGGACCACCCGGACGCCGCCGAGCCCGCGCTGCACCGCACCGAGCGTGGCGATCGTGCCCACGGTGTAGAGGCCCTCGGCGAGCACCTCCTCGCCATCGTCGCGCTGGGCGACGGCGAACACGCGGTGCTCGGGGTCGCGGAGCGCGGCCTCGATGGCCTTGAGCGTCCCCGGCCGGGCCGCGGCGATCGGCAGGCTCATGCCGGGGAACAGCACGGCGCTGCGCATCGGGACGATGGGAAGGGTTTTGGGCATGACGCCCAAGCTGGTGCCGCCCAGCCCCGGTCACAACCTGACCGTTCGGCCGTCCTCCCGCACGGCCACGGACCCCGTCAGTCGGGCAGCGCCGCGCGGCGGAAACGAACGATCAGGTCGGCCACGAACGCCCGCAGGTCCGCAGGAACCACGCCGGCCGGCAACACCACGGAGTCCGCGATCACGACCTCGGACAGCAGCCAGGCGAGGGTCGCCGGAGTGCAACCGCCGTCCTTCGCGACAGCGCCCGCGAGTGCATCCTCGACCCGGAGCCCCGCACGCTCGAGGCACAGCAGGTCGACGAGGTCGCGCTCCTCGGCGCGCCGCACGAGAGTGCCGAGCTTGTTGATCAGGATCTCCTCCATGGAATCGAGCCGGATGCCATCTCGCTCCGGCTTGGCGGCATGGTGCTGGGCGGCGTCGCGCACGAGGTCGACCACCACCGCGTCATCGCCACGGGAGACCACGATTCTCACGAATCTCGGCGCGGCCTCCCGGATCCCGACCGTCGCGCCCATTACCGCGGCCACGTCCGCGAGGACGAAGCGACCGCGCTCGAATGCCGCATCATCCGTCGTGAAGAGATCGAGATGGTCGGTGGTCCGGTGCCCGAGATAGAAGCCGGCGAGGGCTCCGCCGCCGGTGAGGAAGAACGCGCGCTCGCGGTCAAAGAAATGCCACAGCACGAAGCGCTGGTTCGTCGTCAGCCGGTTAGGAGGCGAGGAGACCGTCACTTCTCCACCCGTCGATCAAGAACCGCCAGAACGCGTAGCGGCGGCCGATCCTCCGCTGGAGCAACGGCAAGGCTGCGGCCACTTCGGCCGGAGTCACGAACACCCAGACGTCGAGATCGCGTGCTTCGCGCAGCATCTTGCCGAGCAGTCGATCGGCGACCTCGCCGCCCGCCGCGAGCGCCGCGCGCAATTCGTCCGAAGTGACGTCCTCGTCCCACAGGAAGTACGGGCGCAGGTCGCCTCGCTTCATGTCGGTGGTGAGCCCGCGCATCTCGCTCGAGTCTAGCCCCGAACGGGTCAGCCGGCCCAGCGCGCGAGCAGGGCCTGCGCCCGCGGCGTCCACTGCGCGCCGCGGCCGAGGAAGTGCTCGTGCAGGATCGTGCTCATCGCATCGCGATCCTCGATGCCGAGCTCGACGAGCCCCTCGATCACGGCGAGCGCCGGCCACTCGGTCAGGTCCATGGCGTGGAGCCGCACGAGCAGCTGCGGCGCGAGCGGAGCCACCGCGGGCGCGAGGCCGTGCAGCGCCGTCACCAGCGATGCGAAGTCCTCGTCTGTCTCGACATCGGCGAGGGCCGCCTCCACGCGCACCGCGAAGTCCTTGATGCCGAGGATGCCGGCCAGCGCGAGCGTTCCGTGGCGGTGGTCCGCATCGTCGAACGCACCATCGAGCCGCGCCTCCACCGCTGGCAGCAGCGACCACACCGCAGGCAGCGCGGCGAGCGCACGCAGCACGTCGATGGTGCGGGTCTGCACGTCCTCGTCGTCGTGCTCGAGGCCCTCGCGATACAGCGCGAGCGCCCGCGGTGACACGTCGTGCAGCGCGCCGAGTAGCTCGATCACGGACTCCGCGTCATCCTCCGCGAAGTGGTCGTACACGCGGTCCGCGACCGGCAGGAACGCGGCATGCCCCGCGGCCGCGAGCACGTCGAGGAGTCCCATCGTGAGCGGCCCACCGAGCAACCCGTCCACCAGCGGCTCCACGTGGGGCAGGAGCTCGTCGGCGGTCCGCGTCTTCAGGCGGTCCAGCGCCGCGCTCACCTCCGCACCCTCCCATCCGGCGGCGTCCATGCGCGCGACCAGCTCCGCCACCGGCGCCACGTCGGCCGCCGTCGTCGTCCGTAGCGTTTGCACACCCGTCTCCAGCGCGTGCAGCTCGGCCAGGATCGCGTCGAACAGCGTGCCCGCGAGCGGCGTCAGCCCGCCCCCCGGTGCCCACGTCGCGAGCGCCCCGCCCTTCATCACCGTGAGCCAGCTCGCGCCCGTCCTCCGGATCACCGGGAGCGCCGCATGCGCGTGGAGCTCGCGCGTCTGCGCGCCCGCGATCGCGAGCTCCGCCGGTAGCCCTGCGCCCGCACCGAGCACCCGGAAGCCGTGCCAGTGCCGCCACGACGGCACGACCTCCATCGCCTCCACGCGCGGCCAGACCTGCTCGTTCACTTCGACCACGAGCGCGCCCCAGCGGAGCATCAGCTCGCGCAGCTCGGGCACCACCGGCGCTCCGAGCTGCCGCTCGATCGCGGCGACCTCCGCCTCGGTCGCCGGCTGCGCCGCCGAGCGACCGACCCGAAACACGTCGTCCGGCAGGGCCGCGAGCGCCGCCTCGACGTCTGCGAACGTCGCCACGGTCACTTCCCCGTGGCCGCGGTGAAGACGTACTCGTGCTGCCCGTCGCGCATCGTCAGCGTCGGGGCCACCGGGGTGCCGCCGGCCTCGAAGTCGAGCCCGACCAGGCTCGGAACGATCGTCGTGAACGTGGTGGTGCCGTCGGGGTTCTTCATCGAGGCGACCTCGCTCCGGAACTCGCCGAGGTCGAACACGGTCTTGCCGCCCGCCGCGTGGATCACGCGCACGTCGCCGAGCTTCGCATTCGTGTAGTGCGGCGCCAGCGCCGCCGCTGCAGTCGGATCGGCCGGCACGGCGAGCAGCTTGCGCGCCACGGCGAGCTGCTCCGCGAAGACCTTCGCGCTGGCCGCGATGTTCTCGTCCGCCTCGGGCTTGCCGTCGTAGAGCAGCTCCATCAGCTTGCGCGAGAACTGATCGCGGATCGTGTTGCCCTGGTCGCCATTGGTCAGGATCACCGCGGCGACGTTGGCGCTCGGGATCCACATCATGTCGCTGTGGTAGCCGATGAGATCACCGCCGTGATCGATCATCGTCAGATCGTACTTGTGGTGGATGAACAGCCCCATCCCATAGGCAGCGTCGGCGCCGACGGCGACGTTCGGGACCTGGCGCGCCTGCAGCGCCTCCTTGCCGATGTACTGCGTGCCATCGGGGAGCTTGCCCTCCGCGAGCTCCATGGCGAGGTACTTGAGCAGATCGTCCACGTTGCTCCACGCGGCGCCCGCCGGCCGCGCCGACTGGACCGAGTAGTTCTCCGCCATGAGCGCGGGCTTCATCACGCCCTCGATGTCGTAGCCGTGCGGCATCGCGTGGTTGGCGCGGAGCGCGACCCGATAGTCGAACGTCGTCGCCTTCATCCCGAGCGGCCCGAACACGAGCGTCTGCATCGCCTTGTCGTACGCGGCGCCGAGCTCGAGCTTCGGGAACGCCACGTGCCCACCCACGTAGCCGCCGGCCGCCGCCATGAGATTGGAGTACTGGAACAGCTCGCCGAACTTCGAGGTCGGCTCCATCGTGCCGAGGCTCGCGAGCACGGTGTCGGGGGTCGATCCCTTCCACTGGAGGATCCACTCGAGATCCTGCCGCGGCATCCCGGTGCACGCGCAGATCAGGTGCTTCACCTCGACCTGCTTCGTGACGTCCGCGTTGCCGAGCTTGAACGCGGGGAGCGCGCTCGTGACCGGCGCATCCCACGTCAGCCGCTTCGCGTCGACGAGCTTCGCCAGCATCAGCGTGGTCAGCGACTTCGTGTTCGACGCGATCATGAACAGCGTCTTCGCGTCGACCTTCGCGGGCTTGCCGAGCTCCCGCACGCCCACGCCGCCGGACCACACGACCTTGCCGTCCTGCATCACGCCGAAGGCCACGCCCGGCACGCCCGTCGCGGTCTCCGCATCGGCGACGAACTTCCTCAGCGCCTCGAGCTTCGTGGCGTCGAGCTTCGCGGCGGGCTTCCCCGCGAATGATTCGCGCGAGAACCCCTTCGGATAGAGGTGGCTGAAGATCTTCGCGATCTGCCCGCCGCGCTTCTCGGCCGTCGCGTCGGCGACGTCGATCACGATCGCGAGCCAGCGCCCGGCAGGGGCCGCGAACAGCGTCGCGACCTGGATGGTGCGCTTCTCCGCCGGGGACGTCTGGTAGCCGAATCGCTTGCCCCGCGACCAGCCGTCGCGGGCGGGCGCCTCGGACGTGGTGAGCAGCGGCCACTTCGCGTCGGGCTTGTAGGCCTTCCACGCCGCATCGCGCGCGGCCTCGGCGGTATCCGTGGCGACATCCACGAACGCGATCCGCGAGTCGCCCTCGGGAGCGGTGACGACCACCATCGCGGCGGAGGTGGTCGCGGTCCACTGGGCCGGTACGATGAACGCGTTGCCATCGAGATCGGCGAACGCCGTATCGTCCGCCATGACCTTCACGACGGGTGCCGTGACCGACGGAGCCGACGGTGCCGACCTCGCCCTCGCTCGCGCTGCCGCCTGCTCGGCCTCGGTCGGCTTCAGCGTGATGTCGGGCCCGAGGGGCGGCCGCGGAGTGACGGACTTCGGCGTCGACGAGCACGCGGCAAGCAGGGACGCGGCAATGAGAGCTCTCATCCGCGCACGGTAGAACACTTGCCGCCCCGAAGGGCGAGGCGGCCGGCCTACGTCAGGGGCGCGAGTCGGAGGATGGTGCCGTGCACATCACCACTGGCACCATCGACCTGCGGATCGATGAAGAGCCGCGTCAGAGCGTTGTCCCGCAGGCCCGCGAGCATCTCGTTCGAGACGAACGCGCCGGCATCGAGGCCCACCGCGAACAGCGCGTCGTCCGTCGCCATCGTCTTCGCGAACGCCTCGGCGCTCGCGCCGTTCGAGAACAGAAAGCCGTACGGCCGACGACACCACATGTCCTGGCCGTTCGACGTCAGGTACCAGATGCGGGCGGGCAGGACCTCGACGAGGCGGTCCAGCGTGATGTCCTCGGGCATGCGCGCAATCTTTCACAGTTCTGTTAGCGTGCGCGCATGATTCGCCGAGCGAACATCGCCGCGCTCCTCGTGGCCGTCCTCACCGCGTGCGGCCCCGGCGCGGCCGGCGGCCCCTCGATGAACAACTCCCTCGCGGGTGGCAACGAGCCGGCGTCGTCGCAGTCGGCCGTCGTGTCGACCGCGATCCTCTCGCGCGAGCCGGTCGCGAACACCGCCGAGGTCAAGCACATCCTGATCGGGTGGGCCCAGCTCGAGTCCAACTACAGCGGCGGCGGCATGGACCCGCGGGCGATGAAGCGCACGAAGGCCGATGCCGAGGCGAAGATCACCGAGCTGCTTGGCCAGCTGAAGGCCGGCGGCGACTTCGAGGCGCTGATGAAGGAGAATTCCGAGGACACGGGCAGCGCGCAATCGGGTCGCCCGATGACCGTCACGCCCGACGCGCAGCTCGTGATCGAGTTCAAGCAGCTGTCGCTGCGCCTGAACGTCGCCGAGTACGGCGTGTGTCAGAGCGACTACGGGTTCCACATCATCAAGCGCTACCAGTAAGCGCTACCAATAAGCGCTACCAGTAGGCGCTCAGCAAGCGCTGCCAGCCGGCGCCGCTCACTCCCCGGAGGGCGTGCCGCAGGCGATCCACTCGCCGAGCAGCGTGCGCTCGGCCTCGCTCGGCAGCTTCCCGCTGTCGGGCATGCCCTCGTTCACGGAGACGGGGCCCGCAGCCGTGGTCTCGTCGATGTGGTCCGCGACATTCTTGATGCCGGCCAGCGTGTCGAAGTCGTGGAACGCGGGCGCGCCATGACGGGCGGCGCCGTGGAGCGTGCTCGCGTGACAGCGCGTGCAGTACTCGTCCATGAACGGCTTGCCGAAGCTCGCGTACGTGAGCGTCGAGTCCGCGGGGCACACGGCTCCGGTGGGCGGACCATAGAGCGGAGTCCCGCCCCCGCATGCGGCGGCGGCGAGCATGGCCGCGGCGATCCACTTCATGGGCACAGGATGCATCATTGCCGGTGAAAGCGCACCGCAGCCTCGATCACGCGCGAGACGGGGCGCGACCGGTCAGCGCGCGGGCAGCATGCGCTTGCCGCCGCGCTCGACGCTGCGGCGTAGGCGCCGCAACCACAGGTGATCCACCGTCAGCACGGTGGTCATGACGAGGGTGCCGACCGTGAAGATCACGAACAGCACGTGGGCGGCGTGCACCGCGGTGAGCGCCACCGCCATCCACGACAGGAAGTCTCGGCGCGCGATGTACGGCAGGTACGTGGCGGCCCACTCGAGCCAGCGCGGGCGCGACGCTGAGGGCGCGATCGCCTGCGCGATCGGTGCGAGCCGGACGATGTCGGGCGCCTCGCCGGGCCTCACCGTGAAGCGGCCCGCGTAGTCCTGGCTGTTGGCGGAGCCCACGCCCACGATGATGTTGAAGTAGACGCAGTACATGGCCCACGCGTTGACGATGGCGCCGACGATCGTCGCCGTGACCCACGGGTAGCGCGGGTCGTACGCGAGGTGGCAGTGCCAGCCGAGCGCAGCGATGTAGGCGATCGAGGAGAGCTCGTCGATCACGGTGTCGAGCCACGCGCCGAGCTTCGAGGACGTGAGCTTGACGCGGGCGATCTCGCCATCGCAGCAGTCGAGGTACGACGCGGCGAGCACGACCACCGTACCGACCAGCGCGGAGGTCGCGCTCGCGCGTGCGGTGAGCCAGCAGCCGACCGCGACGATCACGGCGACGGCGAGGGAGACCTGGTTCGGGGTGACGGGCGTCCACACGAGGAGACGCGTCAGCGGCAGCGAGACGGGGCGATAGAGGTACCGCGTGATCGCGTTGTCCTGCGGCTTCACGAGGATCTGGTAGAGCAGTCGGTGGGCGCTGCGGCGCTCGGCGGCGGTGCCGATCGCGGCGCGAGCGACCCCGCGATACGGCACGTCCACGCGCGCGGTGCCGGGGAGCGCGTCGACGATCGCCGCGTCTGCGGTGCCGGCCGCGAGCTGGGCGAGCGCGGCAGCGGCCGCCGTGCCGGTGGCAAGGAAGGCGCCGCCGTAGCCGTGGTCGCCCGGAGGGACGCCGGCAGCACCCGCCGCGTTCGCGACCGCGACCGCCACGCCATCCGCACGCAGCGCGGGGGCCGCCGCGACGAGCGGCTCGACCAGCGGCGGGTGGACGAGCTGGTCGGCGCGGATCACGAGGAGTGGAGCGGCGGAGGCACCCCGCCACGCGCCGAGCTCGGCGGTCGCGCCGGCGTCCAGCTGGGGGCGTTCTGCCTCGTGCGCCCCGTCGCCCGCGTGTGCACGCACGAGCGTGGAGGGCGCGGCGCCCACCGGTCCGATGCGATCGACCACGAACACGCGGGTCGCGCCGACCCGACCCGCAACCCGGATCGCGCGCTCGCGGGCCGTCAACCCGCCGATGCGCAGGCGCGAGCGCGGATCTGCGGCGAGGACGATCGCGTCCAGGTTCGCCATGGTTCACCACCTCTACCCAATCTCCGCCGTGGTTGCCACAACCCGTTCCGGCAACGCCCGTGCGTCACCCAGGTGTCAGACATCGCGCGGGATCGCGGCGGATCTGGTGGCTTTTCACCATTCCCACACCGTAACTGGCTGAAACTACATTCGCACACACTTTGCACCCGCGTCGCGTACCGCATGAAGGCTGTCATCCTCGCTGCCGGGTGCGCGACGCGCCTGCGTCCGTACTCCGACGATACGCCGAAGACGCTGTTGCCCGTGGCCGGCGTCCCGATCCTGCGGCGCACGCTGACCAACCTGATCCATGCCGGGTTCGACCAGTTCGTGATCGGCACGGGCTACCTCGAGCACATGGTGCGCGATGCGGTGGCGGCGTGGTTTCCGGATCTCGTCTGGACCGCGCCGGCCTGCGAAGGGGACGCCATCCGGGGCGTGGCCGCGAACCTCGAGGTCACGTTCGTCTCGAATCCCGACTTTCGCACCACGAACAACGCGTACTCGCTGCTGTTGACGCGGCCGCAGGTCGACGGTGAAGCGTTCATCCTGCTCGATGGTGATGTGGTGTTCGATCGCGCGGTCGTCGAGGACCTCGTCGATCGCGGCCCGGATTGCCTCGCGGTCCGGTCCGTCGGCGGGCTGGGCCTCGAAGAGGTGAAGGTCACGGCGGACACGCAGGACCGCGTGCTCGCGATCGGCAAGCACGTGCCCGTGCGGACGGCGATGGGCGAGTCCGTCGGCATCGAGCTGTTCTCGGCGGCGACGTCGACGAAGCTGTACGCCACGCTGCACGCGCGCGTGACGGAGCAGGGCCTCGTGAACGAGTACTACGAGGCTGCATTCCAGCAGCTCCTCGACGAGGGCTGCACGCTGTACGGCGTCGACATCGGCTCGAAGTACGCGAGCGAGATCGACACGATCGACGACCTGAGGGCTGCCAACGGCCGCCTCGCGCAGCGGCCTGCGTTCGACGTGCGCGTCGAAGGCATCCGCCTCGCGGTCTGAACGCCCCGCGCCTGGCAGCCGCTGGCAGCACCCGATCGCGGTTGTGCGGCGGCCGGTCTCGCTGGCACCATGTGCGGCATGCGGATGTTGCTACCCGTTGCAGTCCTGATCGGGTCGTCGCTCGCGGGCTGCGCCAAGGCCGGTCCGGGTGACGGCAGCGGGAACAACGACGGGATCGCGCCGCAGCCCGACGCCCGGCAGAACCCCGGCGCCGATGCTCCCGACGTGCGGGTCGACGCGCCCCCCGAGGTCGACGCGCCTCCGGGCGTGACGACATTCTCGCAGACGAACGAGGTCATCGACGGGACCAGCGTCGCGTGCTCGACGAACCCCGATAATTTCACACGCGAGAATGCGTGGTTCCGGCTGTTCGACCTTCCGGCGCTCGGCGTGACGGGCGCGTTCACCGTCTCCGAGGTCAAGTTCGCGGTCCAGACGTCGACGCTCGCGCAGACGATCAGCATCGGCATCTTCACGTACGTCGGGGCGGCGGGGACGACCCTGACGGGTACGCCGACGCTCGTGCAGCAGTCGACGGTCGCGGTGCCGGTGGTGAACAGCACGATGATCACCGCTCCGATCACGGCGACGATCCCCGCAGGCAGCAAGCTGCTCGTCGAGGTGCATGCCGCGGATGTGTCCCCGCAGCTCGGAAAGTTCTTTCTCGGCACCACGGCGGGCGCGGAGACCGCGCCTGGCTACATCCTCGCGACGGCGTGCAGCATCTCGACGCCGACCTCGATCCGGTCGATGGTGGCGACGTACGGCGCCCCGATCATCACGGTCAGCGGCTCGAACTGATCCCGACGCGCGCGTAGCTCGCATCGCGGTCGGCGCGGATCGCGTCGAGGACAGCGGCGGCGGCGACGCGATCGCGCGAGATCCGGCGGTGGTTCGTATCGGCGATCTGATCGGCGACATCCCCGCGCGGCGCGACGTAGTGACCCTCGAGGATCATGGCCTGCGTGGCTCGATCGACCACGGTCGGCTTCGCGCGGACCGACTCGAGCAGCGCGATGGGGACGATCTGGAGGAGCGGGTCGGGCGAGCGGCGGAGGTACGGCACGAGGCGCGCGGCCGACACGAGATCCAGGGGCGCATCCGGCAGGAACTCCGCGACGCCGGCGTCGCCGAGCAGATCGGTGACGCGGTTGCGGAGGTTGTGAAAGGCGATCGTGTCGATCACGAGCTCGGGCGCGACCACCATCGCGACGCGCATGCCCGGCTGGCTGTATGCGCGCCGGGAGGCCGCGAACCAGTCCTCGTCGGTGGGGGTGCCCCACAGAATCTCGAAGGCGAGCTCGCCGCGGACGCGCGCCGACCGCGCCCACGGGCAGAGCTCGAACGCCTCGACGAACTCGACGAAGTAACGGTCGTGCACACGCCGGACTTCGGTCGCGCGGACGGTCATCTCGTCGGAGGTCGGCACGGGTGGCCACTCTAACCCCAGGGCTCACCTGTGCTGACCCGCCTCGCCGTCGCATCTCACGCGATGCCGTCGTTGCGTGCTCGCCCGGTACGCCGCGGTCGGCAACCGCGA
>JAYSYE010000349.1:0-14479 GCA_043716635.1 Deltaproteobacteria bacterium
GGCGTGGTTCGCTTCGACACCGCGGCTGCGACCGCGACCAACGTTCGCCACAAGGCCGATGACGCGACGAGCCTGAGCAGTGACGACGTGCTGTCCATCTACCGCGACGGCGCCAACCGGCTCTGGCTCGGGACGTACGGCGGCGGTCTCGATCGCCTCGACCTGGCGACTCGCAAGGTCCGGACGTACACGACCAAGAACTCGGAGCTCACGAACGATGCCGTGCTCGGCGTGCTCGTCGATGCGAGCGGCATGCTGTGGCTGTCCACGAATGGTGGCGGACTCCTGCGGCTCGACCCGAAGACCGACAAGCTCACGGCGTACGGCGCCGCCGACGGCGTGCAGGACAACGAGTTCAGCCAGGGCTCGTTCGCGCAGGGCAAGAACGGGGAGCTGTTCTTCGGTGGCGTGAACGGGTTCAACGCGTTCGTGCCGAGCCAGCTCACGCGCGACGCCTACGTGCCGCCGGTGGTCATGACCGCGTTCAAGCTGTTCAACCAGGAGGTCCAGCTGGGGCGGCCGATCTGGTCGCTGCCTCCGCTCAAGGTCACGTATGCCGACTCGTTCGAGGTGCAGTTCGCGGCCCTGTCGTTCGCCGCCCCGGGGAGCAACCGCTACGCGTACAAGCTCGAGGGCTTCGACGACAAGTTCATCGAGACGAACCGGCCCTACGCGACGTACACGAAGCTCGGCGGCGGCAAGTACACGCTCCGCGTGCGCGCCGCGACGGCGCACGGGCCGTGGAACGAGACCGGGGTCGCGCTCAAGCTCGCGGTCAGCCCCCCGCTGTGGCGCACGTGGCGCGCGTACGGGCTCTATCTCCTGTTGCTGGTCGGCGCGGGCTACCTGGTCTACCGGTCGCAGCGCGAACGCGTGATGCGAGCAGAGCGCGAAGGTCGGCTCGCCATTGTCGAGCGCGACCTCGAGCTCACGGGGCTGGTGCAGACGGGATTCCTCCCCGAGAACGACGAGATCCGGACTCCGCACGTGCAGGTGTTCGGGCTCTATCGCCCCGCGGACGCGTGCGGTGGTGACTGGTGGTGGTACGAGCCGATGACGGGGGGCCGGCACGTGATCATGGTCGGCGACGTGACGGGGCACGGGCCGGGCCCTGCGATGGTGACGGCCGCGGTGTCCACCGCGTTCCGCGTGCTGATGGAGAACGGGCTCGACGACATCGAGCATGGGCTCACGCTCCTCAATCGCGAGGTGCTGCGCGTCGCGAAGGGCAACTATCACATGACGATGGCCGCGCTCGAGATCGACGAGAACTCGGGGCGATGGGTCCTCTACAGCGCCGGCGCGCCGCCGATCCTGAGCCTGGGCCAGAGCGGTGCCCACAAGGTTCATTTCTGCGCGGGCGCGCCGCTCGGCACCGCGGAGGGCTTCGAGACGGG
This sequence comes from Deltaproteobacteria bacterium, assembly GCA_043716635.1. Classification (GTDB taxonomy): domain Bacteria; phylum Myxococcota_A; class Polyangia; order Haliangiales; family Haliangiaceae; genus JABFXX01. The sequence continues at coordinate 1,398 of JAYSYE010000349.1, forward strand.
TCGCGTGGAGGGCCAGCTCCAGCCCGCCGACCGCATCCTGATGTACACGGACGGCATCCCGGAGATCGCGCTTCCGAACGGGAGCGTGCTCGGGATGCGCAGATTCGCGCAGCAGTACGAGCAGACGCGAGGTCAGCCCCTGCGAGATGCAGCGACCGCGATTGTCCGGCATGCGGACGTCACGAAGGGACCGGCGCCGCAGGACGATGACTGGACGTTCGCGATGATCGAGTGGAACTAATTCTCCTACGCTGAGCACCTACAGGTGCGCAGGGAAGTGTGGCGATCGTGACACCGCGACCGCAACGTAGTTCCCCGCGAGCGTCGCGGCGAGTGGCCGGGTGCGCATCCCCTCCAGCGACATCCGTGGCTGCCCTGGCACCATATCGTTCTCCGCATGATACGGTGGAGCGCATGGGGTTGCGGTTGGGTTGCTCGCGGTGGATCTCCTCGTGGCATGTGGGGTCGGTCGTCAGTTTGACCCGCCGCCGTTGAGCGCGGGCGTGCTGCTACACAAGGGCTCGCCCGAGTCCGCTCCCCTGCCTTGAGCTTCATCCGTCGCCATCACCGAGGGTATCGAAGATCACTATGCTCGACACGCTAATCAAGAACGCGCGCGTAGCCGATGGCACCGGCCGCGCCATCTACCGCGGCCACGTGGGTATCAAGGACGGCGTGATCGTCCACGCCGGCCGCGAGGATCCGGGAGGTGCCACGCGCACGATCGATGCCGATGGTCTGGTCGTCGCCCCGGGGTTCATCGATCCGCACACGCACCTCGACGCGCAGGTCCTGTGGGATCGCCAGATCACGCCGAGCTGCTGGCACGGCGTGACGAGCGCCGTGATCGGCAACTGCGGCGTCGGGCTCATGCCGGTCCGCGAGAGCACGCGAGAGATCCTGCTGCGCGACCTCGTGAACGTCGAGGGCATCGACTACGACGTGCTCCAGGCCGGCGTCGACTGGAACTGGAGCACGCCCAAGGAGTACTTCGCGCACATCGAGCGCGAGGGTCTCGGCGTGAACATCGCCGGGCTCGTCTCGCTCACGCCCCTGCGTCACTACGTGATGGGGGCCGCGTCCTTCGACCGAGCCGCGAACGCCGACGAGCTCGCGCAGATGATCGACGTCTTCAAGACGGCGATGAACGACGGCGCGTTCGGGTTCTCGAACGATCTGCTCGCCAATCACCGCGGCTACGGCGGCGGCAAGCTGGCGTGCCGCAACGCGAGCAACGAGGAGCTCGGCGCGCTGTGCAACGTGCTCCGTGACCAGGCGAAGGGGGTCGTGACCGTCGCGCTCGACTCGCTGCGCCAGGGCGTGCAGTACATCAGTGACGCAGATGTCGAGATGCTCCGCATGCTCGTCCGCGAGAGCGAGCGCCCCGTCAGCTTCCTGCCGATGGTCGCGATGACCGGCGATCTCGACTTCGCGACCAAGCAGCTCGCGCGCCTCGGCGATCTCGCGGACAAGGTCGTGCCGCAGGTGTCGCCGATGCCGATCGTCTTCATGCAGACGATGCGCAAGCCGTTCAAGTTCTCGGAGTTCGAGGTCTGGCGCCCGGCGCTCAACGGCACGCACGAGGAGCAGCGCAAGCTCTACGCCGATCCGGACTTCCGCCGGCGCGCGGCCGCCGAGCAGGTGGGGCACATCCGCAAGATCCCGTGGGAGCGGGTCCGGGTCTCCGGCGCGATCGATCCCGCGCTCGCTGCGAAGTACAACGGCCGGGCGATCGCAGAGATCGCGGCCGCGGAGCGCAAGGAGAACCTCGATGCGTTCCTCGACCTGACGCTCGCCGACGATCTGCGGACGCTGTACCAGTTCGAGAGCGCGAACCTCGACCGCGATGTCGTGCGGTCGCTGCTGCAGGAGCCGCGGTTCATGCTCGGCATCTCGGATGCTGGCGCGCACATCGATCAGGTCTGCGACCTCCGCTATCCGACGGTGCTGCTGGGCGAGTGGGTGCGCGAGCAGCAGGCGCTGTCGCTCGAGCAGGCGATCTGGAAGCTCACCGCGCATCCCGCCAAGGTCTTCGGGATCGCGAATCGCGGCCTCCTCAAGCGCGGCTTCCATGCGGACATCACGCTGTTCGATCCGAAGACCGTCGGCTCGGATCCGCCGGTGTTCGTCGACGATCTACCGGCGGGAGGCCGGCGGTTGATCGCGCGAGCCCGCGGCATCGTCGCGACGTTCATCAATGGCGTGCAGGTGATGAGAGAGGGCAGCGAGACGGGAGCCCTGCCCGGCACCGTCATTCGCAGCACCGAGGCGCACGCCGAGTGAGCGTGGCGGCGCACGAAGAGTCCCACGAGCGGATCTGCGCCCACGAGCGCAGTCACGTCATCGACTCCGCCTTTCACGGCGGCGGCTACTCGACGCCGGAGAGCCGTCGGATCTTCTGCGACGTCTGTCGGCTCCAGCGCTGGCTCGACGTCGAGGTCGCGCTCGCCCTGTCGCAGGCCGAGCTCGACATGATCCCCTACGAGGCCGCGAACATCATCCAGCGCTGCGCGAAGATCGAGCGTCTCGACCTCGGCGCGATCAGCGCCGGCATCCGGACCACCGGGCACTCGCTCGTCCCGCTGCTCCGTGCCCTGGAGAAGCAGACCGGCAGTTACTCGGCCCAGTTCATTCATCACGGCGCCACCACGCAGGACATCCAGGACACCGGCCAGGCGCTGGAGTTCCGCGACGTGCTGGATCGCGTCGAGCTCGATCTCGTCGCGCTGCTCGACCGGCTGGACGTGCTCGCGGTCGAGAACCGCGACCAGCTCACGGTCGGCCGCACCCACGCGCAGCCGGCCCTGCCGACGACGTTCGGACTGAAAGTAGCGGGCTGGATCGACGAGCTGACGCGGCACCTCGTGCGGATCCGCGATGCGCGCCCGCGGCTGCTCGTCGCCCAGATGGCAGGCGGAGTCGGCACCATGGCGAGCTTCCGCGACCAGGGTCCTGCCCTGCTCGACCGCTTCGCCAAGCGGCTCGGACTGGCAGTCCCCGACGTCGGCTGGCACGTGTCGCGCGACCGCGTGTCCGAGTTCATCTACTTGCTGGCCGCGACGGCTGCGACCCTCGCGCGCGCGGCGGACGAGGTGCGCACGCTATGCCGGCCCGAGTTCGCGGAGCTCAAGGAGCGCTGGGACGCGGGGCGCCTCGGCAGCAGCACGATGCCGCACAAGCGCAACCCCGAGAACGCCGAGCAGGTGGTGGTGCTCGCGCGGCTCGCGCGCGCTCAGGTCTCGCTCGGGCTGGAGTGCATGATCGTCGAGCACGAGCGCGACTACCGCGGGACTCGCCTCGAGTGGCCCGCCGTGACCTCGGTGAGCCACTACACGCTGACGGCGCTCGCGCTGACTGGCGTGGTGATCGAATCGATCACGGTCCAGGCCGCGCACATGGAGCGCACGGCCCGCGAGCTCGCGGATCTCGCGTGCACGGAAGCGCTGTCGTTCCTCCTCGGCCAGCGCACCGGCCACGCCAAGGCGTTTGCGATGGTGCATCGCCTCTCGCAGGACGCGATCGACGGCAAGCGGACCGTCCGCGAGTGTGCGCTCGCCAGCCACGATCTCAGCCTCCTGCTCGAACGCTCCCTGATCGATGAGATCTTCGATCCCGAGGCCTACCTCGGCTCGTCCGGAGAGCTGGTCGACCGCGTGCTGGCGACCCGCCGTCGGGTGTGTGCTCGCCCCGGAGACGGCGCCCGATGATCCGCAACTTCGGCGCGGGCCCGGCCGTGCTCCCCGCCGTGGCCGTGCAGCGAGCGCGCGAGGACCTCGTCGATTTCGAGGGCACGGGGATCTCCGTGATCGAGCAGAGCCATCGCGGCGCCGCGTTCGAGCGCGTGCAATCCACCGTGCTGGGGCTGCTGCGCAGCCTGCTCGCGGTACCGTCGACCCACGAGATCCTCCTGCTGCAGGGCGGCGCCCGCACGCAGTTCGCGATGGTGCCGATGAACCTGCTGCACCCCGGCAGCGTCGCCGACTACGCGCTGACGGGGAACTGGGCGCGCGCCGCGTACGACGAGGCAGCGCTGCTCGGCGCTGCGCGCATCGCCGCGGACACGCGGGACGCTGACGGCCGGTACCGGCGAGTGCCGCGGGCCTCCGAGCTGCTGCTGAGCCCGGAGACGGCGTACCTGCACCTCTGCAGCAACAACACGGTCGAGGGCACGCAGTGGGGCGACCTCCCCGAGGTCGGAGCGGTTCCGATCGTCGCCGACATGACCTCGGACTTGCTCTCGCGCACGGTCGACATCGCGAGGTACGGCGTCATCTACGCGGCCGCGCAGAAGAACTTCGGACCCGCGGGCGCGGTGGTCGTGATCATCCGCAAGGACCTGATCGACGGGGCCCGCCGTGACATCCCCTCCGTCTGGCGGTTCGCAACGCACGCGCAGCACGCGTCGCTCTACTACACGCCGGCGACGTTCACCGTCGCGGTGATGCGCCACGTGCTGGAGCACGCGCGCGATATCGGGGGGCTGCCCGCCATCGAGGCCGTGAACGCCGAGAAGTCGCGCCGCCTCTACGCCGCGCTCGACGCGCGCCCCGAGCAGTATCGCGTGCCGGCCGAGGTCGCATGTCGCTCGCGGATGAACGCCGTGTTCTTCCTCCCGACGCCGGAGGACGAGGCTCGCTTCGCCGCCGAGGCCGAGCGCCGCAACATGGTCGGTCTTCGAGGCCACCGCTCCTATGGTGGCATCCGGGCCTCGATATACAACTGGGTCTCGCTCGACGACGTGGATGCGCTCGTCGAGCTGATCACCGAGTTTGGAAAGTAACGATCGCCATGCGGCAATCCGTTCCCCGCCATCACACGCGTCAGCAGCTGATCCTCAAGGTCGAGTTCGATGATGTCGCCGGCTTTCGTTCGAACTACCTGAGTGATCTGTCCCAAGGTGGCGTGCGCGTGAACACGACGATGGAGGTGGGCCAGCGCATCATGCTGAACCTCTCCTTCCTCGGCTTCCTCGAGCCGATCCGGATCGAGGCGGTCGTCCAGTGGACGCTCGCGGCAGACGACCCGGAGGGGCCCGCTTCGGGGCTCGCGTTCGTCGATCCCACGCCCGAGGCGCAGATCTGGCTCAACGACATTCTCGATGCGAGCACGCAGATCTTCGTTGGCCCCGAGAAGCCGAGCCGCGTCCTGCTACTGGAGACGCAGGCGTTCCTCCGCGAGATCTACGGCCAGGAAGTGCGCAACTGGGCCGAGCTCCGGGACGAGGAGCCCCTCGACCTCCAGGCATTCGATAGCGTGGACGAGTGGATGGTAGAGGTCACTCGCGACCACGCGACGCTCGGAATCATCGACGTCGACGGGCTGTCGGTCTCCACCCTGGAGCTGTATCACCAGGTCCGCAACTCGCACATGGCCGCGGAGCTGCCGCTCATCGTCCTGGGCGAACCCGCGGGCCTCGAGCCCTTCTCCGCGATCGTAGACGACCTCCTGTTCTGCCTGCGCAAACCGCTTCGCTTCGGGCTCCTGATGAACACGGTGCGGATGCTCGCGCGCGATCCGCAGGCGTGACCTGCGTGCAGATCCTGCTCACGCCGAATCTGCCCCGCTCGGTGCGCGCGCTGGCGGAGTCGCTGGTACCCGCGGGCTGCTCGCTGGAAATCCTGGCGCCAGCGCACCCGGGATTCGAGGCCGCGCTCGGCGCCGCGACCTGCATCATGGGGCTGCCGCGGATTCGCTTCGACGCGGCCCTCCTCGCGCGGGCGCCGCAGCTCGCGCTGGTCCAGCTGCTCCGCGCGGGTCACGAGCTCATCGACCTCGACGCGATGGCACGCGAGAACGTGCAGGTTGCCACAGTCGGTACCGTGACGTCGGCGACCGTCGCCGAGCACTGCTTGATGCTGATGCTCGCGCTCCTGCGTCGCCTGCGCTGGCAGCACGCCGCGGTCGAGCGTGGTGCCTGGCTCGAGGCGAAACCCTGGCAGCTACCGAGCGGCGAGGTCGACAGCGTTCCCGAGGCGCGCTTCGATGGCCTGGCCGGCCGCACGCTCGGGATCGTGGGGCTCGGAGAGATCGGCGTGCGGGTCGCGCGACTCGCGCAGGCATTCGGAATGACGGTCCAGGCCACAACCCGCGATGCCGCCGCGGCCGCGCGCGACCCCGCGCGGCACGGCATCCCGATCGTGACGCTCGACGAGCTGCTCTCGACCTCGGACGTGGTCTCGCTCCACCTGCGCCTCACCCCCGCGACCGCGCAGATCCTCGACGCGACCGCGTTCGCGAAGCTCAAGCCGGGCGCGTTCCTGATCAACACCGCGCGCGGCGAGCTCGTCGACGAAGCAGCGCTGCTCGCCGCGCTCGCTCGCGGTCAGCTCGCGGGCGCCGCGCTCGACACGCTCCAGAAGGAGCCGCCCGCCCTCGACCATCCGCTCCTGGGCCGCGATGACGTCCTGCTCACGCCCCACACGGCGTGGCTCACCGCGGACAGCTGGCGCAGCACGCTCGCCTTCGGGTTCGCGAACGTCGAACGGTTCCGGAACGGTCAGCCGCTCCTGGGCCGCGTCACCTGACGCGATTGCGCGGAATCTCGGCCACGCGTGCCGGGGTCTCCCCCGCCTTGATCTCGAGCCGCAGCGGGCCCGTGGCCGCCTTCCAGTCCTGGAGCTGACGCGCCAGACTCGTGGTGTCGGCAACCCGGGTGTCGCCGACGGCCGTGATGAGATTGCCAGCGGCAACCTTCGCGTCCGCGAGCGGCCTGCCCGCGGTGCGCACGAGGACCCCACCCGCGAAGTCGGAGTGCTCCCACGCGGCCGCCGGGAATGCCGTGATGACGCTCGAGCCCAGCACGGTCGTCGGCGTCGAGTAGCGATCGACGAGCGACTTCACGGCATCGAGCGTGATGTCGTAGCGCACGAACACGAGGAACTCGGTACCGCCCGACTTCGCGTCGTACTCCTCCCAGTGCCAGTCGGAGCGCTGGGCTGGCACCGCGGGACCACCCGAGACCCGGAAGCTCTCGACCACCCGCTTGCGACCGGCGGCGAGGGCGGCATCGGCCGCGTGGTATGCGGTGCTCTCGCGGTCCACGTCAGCGGTCGTGAGGTCGGCCAGCAGCTTCGTGCGGATCGCGCCCGGCGCGGTGGTGACGCTGTTCCGAAGCTGCGGATCCGCGATCTTCAAGCCGATCGCATTTACCAGCTCTTCGAGCGCGACCGCGCTCGCTTCGGCGACCGCGTCGTCGCGACGCTTGCTGTACGACGACACCCCGACGCACACCATGCGGTTGATCAGGTCCTGGCAGTAGGCCGAGGAGGGCACGTCGAACTGCACCCAGTCGGGGCGCTCGAACGCAGGCTTCGGGGCGACCGAGGCGACGACCGGGACCGTGGGCGCGACGAGGGTCGGCAGGGGCTGGTCGCGCTTCCGCAGCAGCAGCACGGCCACCACCGCCATCGCGCACAGGGCCGCGACGCCGACCGCGCCGAGCACGTACGTCGAGGTGCTGCGGGCGCCCGGTACCACCGCGGGCACCGGTGCCATCGGGGCCAGCGCGTCGTCGAGGTTGGCGCGCTGCTCCTGGCTCGCCTTCGCGAGGAAGCTGTCGAGGGCCGGGTCGCGATCACGCGCGGGCAGTGCGCGAATGCGAGCCTGGAGCCCGGGCGTCAGCTGCGGCGCGAGGCTGTCCTGGCACTTCGGACAGCGCGCGGCCGGGACGGCACCGCCCGCGAGCTCCTCGAGGTGGGTCGCGACGTCGACCATCTGTACCGTGTCCGTCGCGCATCGACCGCAGTGGTAGCCGAGTGCGAACGTGCGGACCTTCACCTTGTCGTGGAGGTCCTCCGGGAAGACTCCGGCCTCGAGGAAGCCCACCGGGCACGCCGCCAGCTGCAGTGACTTGGCGGTGGCGCGTGCCCCCTGCATGTACGCGCGCCACGAGGTCAACTCGTACGGGTCGAACGCGAGGTGCTCGAGGTCGAGGACGGTCGTGCCGGTCGACGCGGCGACGAGCGGCGCGCTCGGCAGCGCCGTCACGTCGCCGGAGAGCCGGAGATACGTGTAGTCCTTCTGCACGCGGCGATGGGCGCGGAACCGGCTCGTGTCGACCGCGATGTCGTAGCCGTAACGCGTGTGAAGCAACGCGACGACCTCGTCGTCGATGTCGAAGGCTGGGCGGCTCGCGATCGCGTCGAAGAACGCCGCCGGGTACTCCTCGAGTCGGGCGCGGCCACCGCAGCTCGCGCAGACCTGCGAGCTCTCGGGGAGATCGCGAATGTGCGCGCGCTCCTGCGGAACGAGGAACAGGGACTCCAGCTCCTTGCTGCAGCTCCCACAGCGGTACGACGCGTAGAAGCTGACGAGCTTCGCGTGACCGAGGAGACCGGTGACGAGGTTCAGCTGACTCACCGAGTACGTCGAGCACTCCACCAGATAGAGGTCCCGGTTCACGTTGATCCGGAGAAAGTCCATCCACTCGGACATGCCCCACGACGCGAAGCGCCGGGCGTCCCGCATGTCCACGACCACCTTGCGTGCGGTCACGGCCGCGCCGACCTTCTTGCCTTCGAACGCGTGATCGACGGTGCCGTGAAGCGTGAGCAGGAGCGTGCCGCCGACGGTCTCCTTGTCGAGGGAGTACTTGTCCTGGGTCTGCGGCGAGATCACCTTCGGGCTGGGCATGGAGCGATAGCACCACCGTAACTGCGTTGCACCCGCACGCACAAGCCACGGGGTCCCGCTCCTTGCACCAGGGTTTCTCGTCTGCTAGCGTCGAAGACACTGCGCGTCGACGGGTTGACGTGCACCGGAGGATCCCATCGATGCGTAACCTCGTTGCGGCGTTGTTGACCGTTTGTGCCCTCGAGGTGCCGGCGCGGCACGCCGACGCTTGTGGAGTGAAGCTCACCATCAAGAGCTCGGCACCCCGGAAGTCGGTTGCGCACTCCTCGAACCCTTCCGAGGTCCTGCTGGTCGGCAAGCCGCCGCGCCGCCTCGAGCGTGACCTCAGTGCCGCCGGTCACCGCGTGGAGGTGACACCGGACGCGGCCAGCGCGCCGCGCGATACCTACGCGGTGGTCGTGGTCGACCCGGCCGACGAGCAGGCCGCGCGCACCCGCTTCACGCACTCGATCATCATCGTGCGCTCCGGCGACGTGGACTCCGACATGCGCTCGGTCGAGGGTCAGGTGGCCCGGCGCCCCATCCGCACGAACGAGGGTCGAGCGGTCGTGGCCGCGCGTGCAACGCGCACCCCGATCTCTGCAGGTCCGCGGCTCGAAGCCCCGCGCCGCATCGTCGCCGCCACCCCGGCCGGCGCCGAGACGCCGGCGGTCGTGACTCTACCGCCGACGCCCGCGCCGGCGCCGGTCCCGGTACCCGCGCCCGCGCCCGTGGCGCCCGTTGCACCGGTCCGGGTCGCGACCGTGGATCGTCCTGCCCGGCCCGAGGTCGCGCCGCGTCCTAGCCGCGCGGCCGCCCCGGTGGAGTCGATCCAGCGCGAGGTCTTCTTCGGACTCGGCAGCACGCACGCGGGCAAGACCGCCGCCCTCGGCCGCGTCGTCCGCGAGCTCCAGGCCAGCCCCGATCTCCACGTGACGATCCAGGGCTACGCGGACCCGTCCGGATCCGCCGATGCGAACATGGCGCTCTCGCAGCAGCGGGCCGAGTGGGTCCGCGACTACCTCACGAGCGCTGGAATCGACGCGTCTCGCCTCGAGGTGGCTGCGTTCGGCGACACGCAGCTCAAGTACGGCGCCCAGGACGGTCGCAACCGTAGAGTGGCGATCGTCTCGAAGTAGCGCGGTTCCCACCGTGCCGTTCCCCGAGGACATCGAACGATGATTCAAGGGCGGGTGGTCCGACGGGCCGCCCGTGACACCTCCGTACGCGCGCCTCGTCGACCCGATGGTCGCAGGTACTGCGCGCGGTCGCGGATGCGCTGCTCGATCCGGCCTTCAACCTGAGCGGCGTCGAGGTCACGACCGGCGGCGCCGCGACCCTCGTGCTCGTCAGCGGGCCCGCGGTCGAGCGCCTGGGATTCGAGCACGAGACCAACGCGCTCGGTGCCAATGCCCGGGCGAACGCCACGGTCGGGCGCTTCGCGGCAATGGTGCGCCTGTTCTGCGGCCGGATGGGCGGCGCGCTCGAGGCTCACGGGACGATCGGGCACCCCGGTCGGCTCTCGTTCTGTGTGGCCGAGCATTCCACCACCGCGTGGGGGCCATTCCACACGCAGCGGGCGTCCCCAGCGGGCGCTGCGCGACTACGTGAAGGAGCACGGAGCCGCGGGCCGCTGGGAGCAGGTGGCCGAGCGCTTCGCGAACTACTGGGGCGGAGATCTACGATCTCCTGCGCGAGACGTGTCCGGCATGGACGTACGTCGAGCTCGCGAGTGGCGGACACATGGCGCCGCTCTCGCAGCCCGACGCGGTCGACCCGATCATCCGCGGCTTCCTCGACGCGGGGCGCGCGAGCCCCGTGGTCGTGGCCGCTCGCGTGGCCGCTAGCGTGCCCTGACGCCAGGCACGCGCGCGGCCGCCGCTTCGACCGTCGAGAACTGGAGCTCGGTCGCGAGCTCGGGCCGGGCCTGGACCTGGCGAACGGCGGCGCTCAGGCGCTTGCCGAACTCCTGCGCGGTCTCCTCATGAAATCCCAGCACCACGAACACGTCGTGCGACGGGTCCGCGCGCAGGCGCGCGTGCGCCGCATCGACGATCGCGACCATCTCGGCGGTCGTCGCGTAGTCGGCGAACGCCGCCACCGGCATCTCGAGCACGGGGCCCGCCGGCGTCGTGATCGTCCACGGCTGCGACAGCGTCGTGGCGGTCGGCCAGATCGCGTGGATCCGCTCGGGGAGCACGCCCGCCTCGCGCTCGTCGAGCTGGCGATAGTCGGTCGCGGACGAATCCACGAGGATGCCCTCCGCGCGGATCGCCTCGAGCACCTTCGGGGTACCGAGGTACCCGCCCGCCCGGAACGTGGTCGAAACCTTCACGTGCAACGGCTCGAGCAGCCGGCGCGAGGTCTGCAGCAGCGCGCGCAGCTCGGGCACGCTGTACGCATCGAGATCGAGGTCGAAGCCCACGTCGCCGTCCTCGAGCTCGAGGAGCTGGTCGGTGCCGGTCAGGAAGGACGGGGACAGCCGTGGCGTGATCGACGCCGCGAGCGCGAGTGACTTCCAGCCGTGGAGGTGCAGCGCGAGCTCGTCGCCCGGCCGGATCGCCGCGGTGATCGACGAGAGCGCCGCAGGATCGACCGTCGCTTTCGAGAAGTATCCGGCGGACACGAAGTGGGTCAGTGGAACGGGACCGATCGCCGATCGGACCTCGTCGAGCCCATCGAGCCCGTCGGGGGAGATGTACGCACCTTCCCAGTCGATCGTCACCGCGACGACGATGTGACCGACCGGGGCCGGCTGCTTCGCCTTGCACGCGGGTCCGGTCACGAGTGCCAGCATCATCCACACGGCGAGCCGCGCTCGCACCGGCTTGACCATCAGGAACTTCCTCCGGGAACCTTCATTGTATACGCGGTCACCGTACCGTGATGCGAGGCGAGCGGACATTCGGCAAGATCTCGTGAAGGGGCGGACCGCGGTGGCACTCGCGGTCGCGCTCGTCGCCAGCAGCGCCGCGGTGCACACAGCGAGTGCGCAGGCGTGGGTCGCCGCCAGGGACTTGTGCCCGTGATCGGGGGAGAGCCGATCTACGCCCCATGGTAACGTATAGGTACTCGTGCCTACGCGGAGGGATATCCTGAAGCTCGGGCTCGGGACCGGAGCATGGCTCGCCGGCATCGGGGGTACGGGCTGTCGCAAGCGGAACTCGCCCACGCCCAAGCCCGAGCCCGCCGTTGCCTCAGGTCGGCCGCGGTACTGGATCCAGTTTCTGCTCTCGGGTGGACACGACACGCTGTTCACGACGGATGCGAAGTCGGCCGGCGCGGTCGACTCGATCGTCACGCTCCCCACCGATCCGAAGATCGTCACGGCGGGCGAGCACCAGCTCGGCACCCACTTCGCGCCGCTCGCGCGCTGGGCGCCGGCGCTGACGGTGCTGAACGGCGTGCAGGTCCGCACCGTCAATCACGACACCGGCCAGAAGCAGTTCTTCCACGGCAAGACGAACATCGTCGATGGCATGCCGACGTTGCTCGATATCATCGCCACGCACCGCGGCGGTCAGCCACTCGGCGTCGCGTACCTGAACATCTCGTCACGGACGATGCACTCGCCCGCGTACTTCGGCACGGCGGACTCGTTCTACTTCGGCGACGGCGACGTGTTCGAGCAGGCTGCGCGCGCCAAGCCCGAAGAGCTGCGAGCGCTCGCGACTTCCCTCCGCGGACAAGCAGATCAGGTCGCGCGCGCAGCCACCGGCTGGCGCGAGGCCGACCAGACCGCGGTCTACCTGCGCGAGGCGGCAGACTTCTTCGAGGCTGTCGTCGGGGTGCCGCCGCTCGTGCCCGTCCAGCGATCGGAGGATTACGTCGCGCAGTCGATGGCGCAGAGCCTCGAGCGCACGCTGTGGCTCATCGAGCACGACCTGTGCTCCGGGGTGATCGTCGACCTCGGCCTGCTCGGCTGGGACAGCCACTTCCGCAACGAGAGCCGCCAGGCGGAGATGAACGGCTCGTTCGTCACGTTCTTCGATGACTTCCTTGCGGAGCTCCACGCGCGCAGCAACGCGCACGGCCTGCTGGCGGACACCACGCTCACGATGGTCGGGTCCGAGCTCGGTCGGTTTCCCCACCAGAACGACATGCTCGGCAAGGATCATCTGCCCCAGAGCTCGTTCCTGTTCGCGGGTCCCGGCATCCAGTCGGGGCGCACGTTCGGCGCGACGGGCCGGCGCATGGAGGGACTGCCGATCGCGTACGACACCGGACGCCCGGTCGCGGCCGGTCGCGTGCCGCTTCTTGACGACGTCGGCACGACGCTGCTCCACCTCGCGGGAATCGATCCGGAGCGCTTCGGGTACACCGGCGAGGTCTGCAAGTTCCTGCTGGATCCGACGGCGTGAGGGCCACGTCGATCGCGCTCGGCGCGATCACGCTGGCGGCCCTCGGGTGCGGTCGCGCCGAGCCGACGTCCGGGGCGACCGGTCCGACACCGACCACACCGACCACACCGA
>JAYSYE010000350.1:0-4798 GCA_043716635.1 Deltaproteobacteria bacterium
TTCTCCTTGCCCGTGTCGTCGAGCCCGACCGCGCCGCAGATCGCCTTGAGCGTGTCGCGTGACAGCGATTCCTGAACGATCGCATCCAGCTTCGCTCGCTTGCTCCTGGCGAGCGCGTCACGAAGCTCCTCCACCCCCATCCGGGTCGTGACGTCGAGCTCCAGGCCACGGCCGATCCCGAGCAACTGGTCCTTCCCCAGCGCCGACAGCACCCGCCGCTTGAAGCTCATCAGCGCAATAGTTTAGCCCACAGGGCTGATCCGACAGTGTGAAGGGGTTGAAATCAGTCGGGATGTCGTCGAGGTTGGCGGTGCACCGCACCGCACGTCGAAGCGGTTCCAGATCGTGTGACGACTCGTACCGCGGCTACCGACGGCGTGACGCGGGTGTCCGTCGTACGCCGGTCGTCGACGCGCGCGCTCGTACGCTGCGTGCTGCTCACGGGCAGACAGCACCAGATCCGCGCGCACCTCGCCGCCGTCGGCTTCCCGATCGTCGGAGACAAGCTGTACGGCCACGGCGACGCCGCGTTCATGCAGTACTGCGACGTCGGGCCACGCCCGCCCTCGCCGAGCAGTTCGTGTTGCCGCGTCACGCCTGGCACGCGGCCCACGTCGCCTTCCCGCACCCTGATGGCGGCCGCGTCAGTGCCGACGCGCCGCTCTCCGCGGAGCTCGCGGCGCTGCTCGCGTAGGGACAGGGCCGCGCGCAGGGCGCAGGGCCTAGTTGCGGGCCGTGACGACGCCGAGCTGAGACTTCGCTAAAAATTGGTCGTCGTCGTGCCGAACACGAGGCCGTCACCGGCGGTGACCATGTTCGGATTGAACGAGCCGAGGTTGAAGCCGTAGCCGTGCACCTTAGCGTCGCTGTACAGCGCCTGGAACGCAGCCCACGGCTGCGGCATGGACTGGCTGCCCGGCGTGCCGTTCGGGATCTTGGTCGTCCACCACAGGCCGTCGCCGGCGGTCGTCGCGGTGGCATCCCAGTGCTGCCAGACGTTGCTCATGACGCCGGTGTTGCCCGTGCTCTGGAAGTACGGCTCGTAGGTGAGCGTCGCGAAGTTGCCCGGTACGGTCGCGCCCGTGATCGAGACGTTGAGCGCAAGGTCGACCGGGGCACCGCCCGTCGACGCCGACGAGCGGAACGCCCAGTAGCTGATGGTGTTGATCGTCGAGAGCGCAGCGCCGTGCTGCTCGAAGCTCAGGAGCTGCGCCTTGTCGGCAGACGGGCTCGCGGTGGAGTCACCGGTCACGAGCCGGGCAGACCGGCAGCCGAAGCCCGGAGGCGCGCCCAGCGCATCGTCCACCGTGACCATGCCGTGCGCGCGCGTGTCATCCAACCACCAGCCCGGCGCGGGATAGTCCGACGGGTCCGTGCCGGGGGTGCCGGGGTTGAGGACCGAGACCGTGTCGGTCGGGCACACGCTCGGCATCGCGTCGGCGAGCCCCTGCGTGTCGGGGGTGGCATCGGCAGCCACCGCGTCCGTGCCCGCATCCGTATCGGTACCGGCGTGGAGGTTGTCGCCGCACGCGGCCAGGATACTGAGGAACAGGATAGCTCGCATCGCGAGCCACTATGAGAGTGCGCACCGCCGGGATGCAAGCCGCCTGCGCCGTAGCCGTGCGAGGACGAGGACGAAGACGAGGAGTGCACCGCCCGGGCTGCTCCCTCCCGTGGAACAACTGGCATCAGGATCGGATTCCTCGACGACGACCTCGAGGGTGCGTGTCGTGACATTGCCGCTGGCGTCGGTCGCCTGGACGCGGATCTCGTGCTCGCCAAGGCCGATTGTATCGGGGGTGGCGAGGTCGAGCGCGGCGCTCGCCGTGGCGGCCACGCGTGCGCCATCGACGAGCACGGTCACGCCGGTGACCCCGATGTTGTCGGTCGCATGGACCGCGATCGTGAAGCCGCGCGCGACGGTGTCGTGGTTCGCAGGCTCGATCACCTCGAGGTCCGGGGCGATGTCGTCCGCACCGGCGTGACCCAGGCGCTCGGTCAGGATCTGCACGGAGTTCTGGGTGGCGCGGCAGGAGCACGGACGTGCGGTCTGCTCGCCACACGGCGCATCTACATCCTGGAACGCGCGGTCGCCGGCGAAGGCGAGGTAGCTCATCGGATCCGCCGCCTCGACCTCGTGCTCGAGCCCGTAGCTGTGGCCGATCTCCTGCGTCATCACCTCGCAGAGCACGCGAGGGTCCGCGGGCAGCGTGTCCATGAACGTGAACACGATGGAGCTCTCGATCACGCCGCAATCCGCGGCGAACGGCGAGATGCCCGAGACGTTCGCGGCGAGGCCTAGCTGGGTCGGCGACCCCGCGAACAGCGCCTCGATGTGCGGGACCTGACCCGGATCGACGTCGGTGACGTTCACGTCGAACCGCGACCACACCTCCTCCATGCAGGCGACGGTGTCGGACCACACCGCGTCGCTCACGGTCGACGCGGCGATCACCGTCGGGGCGCTCACGATCGACGACCGCTGGATGCGGGAGTCATTCGCACCGGGGGTGAGCGTCGCGCCGTCGCGATTGAGATAGATCGTGCGGCTCAGGGCCCGGGTGACGCCGGTGGCAGGCGCAGGGCGTTGCACGACGAGGGGCGCGGCGAGCGCGGGTGTGGAGGCCGCCAGCAGGAGCACGAGCAGACATCGCATTCAGTCCCTGAATCGGCCGGCTCCCGCAGCCACGTAGGTGGGTCTGCCGCCGACACTGGGGTGAGCGTGGGCCCGGCTACGAACGCGAGTGTCCGGGTGTCGGACTCGAGCGCCGCCTACGCCGGCCACGATTGATCGTCGTTGGTACCCGACCGGGAAGAAGGTCACGCCGAAGCAAATGCGCGAGCTCAAGATCGAGCCCCATGCCTTCCACGGCGACTAGAACTACACGATTCATCCGCGACCGATTGCGCCGTGACGAATCACGTTCTCCATTGGAGGGCCATTAGCCCACAGCGCTGACCCACCAGTCATCAGGGCTTAGAATCACACTCGACCTGGTCCAAGCCTCGGTGATACGAAATCCAATGATCAAGCGTGCCACCCGCCCAGCTTCGAAGCCGCCGCTCCCGTCCAAGACGGCGAAGCTCGCCATGGCCCCTAAGCCCGCCAAGGCCGCGAAGCCCGCGAAGGCCGCGAAGCCCGCGAAGCCCGCCAAGCCCGCCAAGTCCGCCAAGTCCGCCAAGCCCGCCAAGACGGCGAAGCTCGCCATGGCCGCGAAGCCCGCCAAGCCCGCCAAGCCCGCCAAGCCTGCGAAGCCCGCCAAGCCTGCGAAGCCCGCCGCGCGCGCGAGGTCCAGCGGCGCACTGCCGCGCCTCGCACCGGGGCACCTGGTCACCATGGCGCTCGGCAATGCCGACACGCTCGACGCCTACACGTTCCGCGTCGACCATGGCGATCACGCCGGACTTGCGTTGAGCTGGACGATGGGCCGGTCCGATCGCGGGACGCTGGAGTTTACCCGGGATGCGCTGGCAGCGGGCGCTGCTCTCGTCCACCTGTCGCAGGGCAACGTCGACGTCCCCGGCGGCGAGCCGCCGCTCATCGCCGCCGCGACCCCGCCGTTCCTCCTCGCCACCTCGCTGTTCGCGGCCAGCGCGCAGGGACCGATCGAGCTGACGATCGCGAGTCTGGGCGGTGTGGTCGCGCTGTCGAGGCAGGGCACGGCCCACCGGACGATCTCCATCGACGATCAGGCCACCGAGGTCGCGGTCGTGATCCTGGAGGGCGAGCATTGCGTCATGACCGTCGTCGACGACGAGGCCCAGCCATTCGTCCTCGAGCGCACCGAGTACGGCGAGACCGCGGTCGAATTCCAGCGCTTCGTCACGACGACCGCCATGGTCCCGGCCCCGCCGCCACGACCGGCCCCACCGGCGCCCGTCACCGCAGCGCGGCCCGCGGCCTCGTCGACCGCGAAGGCCAAGGCGACGTTCGTGCAGGATCCCGACCCCGCGTGGACCGACGCCGCTACGCTCCACGCCCTGTCCAAGGCCAAGGACATCATGGTCATCGCAGTCCATGGCGAGCGGCTGATCACCTGGCGCATCGTGGGCACCGACCCGCGGGGGAGGACCGCCGTGGAGTACGACAGCGCCAGCGAGGCCATGGCCGCCCTCGCCGAACGGCTCGTTCGATTCACCGGCACGCTCGGCTGGCGCGCCCTCGCGGGCATCGAGGCGACCGGCGTCGTCGAGCGCCTCCGCCGACGTCCCGCGCCGCGTCCGTGACGGCATCGCCGTCGTGAACGGGTGGGAGCCGATCGGCGGCGCCGTAAGTGAGGCTTGTGCCGTCCGATAGCTTCACTTACCGTCGTACGTGAGGTTACCCGCCCCGCATGGCTTCAGATCGCTCCGTACGCGCGAAGGGCGCTCCGCGCAGGAGATCCGACGTCGAACGGAGGTGGCCTGCGCTGGATTCCGAGGTGCTGCCGTGGACCGGCCAGCACGAGACCCACGCCGCGTCACGCAGCAAACGGAAGCAGCACACGGGGCCGTATCGAGCGGCGATCACGCCCGGGATCCGAGACGCGAGCCTCGAGGTGCCCGGTGAGCTCGCCGCACAGGTGGGAGAGGCCTCCGCGGAGGTCGCCCGGTTCGACGCGCTCATGGGCGGCGAGATCGCCCCGTTTGCGGCGATCCTGCTGCGGAGCGAGTCAGCGGCCAGCTCGCGCATCGAGAACCTCACGGCATCGGCACGCGCGATCGCAGAGGCCGAGCTCGGGTCGTCTCGACGAACGAACGCGGCAGAGGTCGTCGCGAATACGCGCACGATGATGGCGGCCCTGGAGCTGGCCGACGA
>JAYSYE010000036.1:0-2471 GCA_043716635.1 Deltaproteobacteria bacterium
TCGGCCCGTGCGGTGACCGGCAGCGAGGCGACCGCGAGACCTGCGGCGAGCGCGACGCGACTGCGCACGCGGGCACGGTAACACGGCATACCGTAACCAGGACTGCTCGGGCATCATCCGACCCGCGTGACACGTGGACTTCCCGAATCGACGCTCGCCCTGCGAGTGACCGCGGTGAACGCGGCTCCGGTCGCGCGCGGCGACTACGTCCTGTACTGGATGATCGCGGCGCGGCGGACGGCGCACAGCTTCGCGCTCGATCATGCGATCGCGCGCGCGGTCGAGCTGGGCGTGCCGCTGCTCGTGTTCGAGCCGCTGCGCATCGGCTACCAGTACGCGTCGGACCGCATGCACGCATTCGTGCTGCAGGGCATGGCGGACCAGCGGAAGGCATTCGAGGCGGCCGGTATCACGTACCTGCCGTACGTCGAGCCGACGGCGGGGGCAGCGCGGGGCCTGCTCGCGGCGCTGGCGGCGCGCGCCAGCGTGGTGGTCACCGACGAGCAGCCGGGCTTCTTCCTGCCGCGCATGGTGGCGGCGGCGGGCGCGGCGCTGCCGGTCCGTGTCGAGCAGGTCGATGGCAACGGGATGCTGCCGCTGCGCGCCGCCGAGCGCGCGTATCCAAGCGCGGTGACGTTTCGCCGGCACCTGCAGAAGACGCTGCCGCCCCACCTGCTGGTGCTGCCGTCGGCCACGCCGCTCGCGCGGCTGCCGGCTACGGTCAAGAATGCGAAGCCACCGGGCCCGGTGCTGCGGAAGTGGCCGATGGCGACGCAGGCGTACCTCGAATCCGAGGACCTGTCGGCGCTTCCGATCGATCACGCGATCGCGCCGGTGCCGTATCGCGGCGGGTCCCGCGCGGGCGCCGCGGTGCTGCGCGACTTCATCGGGACCAAGCTCGCGCGCTACTCCGAGCGCAGCCATCCCGATGCGGACGTGGCGAGCGGCCTGTCGCCCTATCTGCACTTCGGGCACGTCGGCGCCCATGCCGTGTACGCCGCGGTGATGGCCGATGCGAAGTGGGATCCCTCGCGCCTCGCCCCGAAGGCCACGGGCTCGCGCAACGGCTGGTGGGGCCTGCCCGCGGACCACGAGGCGTTCATCGACGAGATCGTGACCTGGCGCGAGCTCGGGTATGGCTTCTGCCATCACGTGGCGGATTACTCGTCGTACGAGTCGCTGCCCGAGTGGGCGCGCAAGACGATGGACGCCCACGCGAGCGATCCACGACCCGAGCGCTACACGCGCGAGCAGCTCGAGACGGGTACAACCGGCGATCCGCTGTGGAACGCGGCCCAGCGCCAGCTCCTCGTCGAGGGCCGGATCCAGAACTACATGCGGATGCTGTGGGGCAAGAAGATCCTCGAGTGGACCGCGTCGCCGCAGGACGCGCTCGCGACGCTCGTCGAGCTCAACAACAAGTACGCCGTCGACGGCCGCAATCCGAACTCGTGGTCGGGCATCACGTGGACGCTCGGGCGCTTCGACCGGCCGTGGGGGCCCGTGCGGCCGATCTTCGGCACGATCCGCTACATGAGCTCGGCCTCGACGCGCCGCAAGCTCGATCTGTCGACCTGGCTCGCCCGCTGGTCGTGACGCGCCCGGAACGACCGTGACTAGTGCTTGTGGTCGCCGTGATCGTGCGAGTGACCGTGGTCGCCGTGATCGTGGCCTTCGTGGCTATGCCCGTGGTCGTGGCCCTCGGGGCCGTGGTTGCAGCCTGGGCCATGCTGATGCTCCGCCTGCTGCTTCGCCATCTGCGCCTTGACCGCGGTCATGTCGAGGCCCTTCGCCTGCTTGACGAGGTCGTCGAGCGCCTTGCCCGGTAGCGCGCCGGACTCGCGGAACAGCAGCACGCCGTCGCGGAACATCATCAGGGTCGGGATGGCCTGGATCTGCGCCGCACCGGCGAGCTCCTGCTGGGCTTCGGTGTCGATCTTGCCGAACACCACGTCGCCGTAGGTCTCCGAGGCCTTCTCGAAGACGGGGGCGAACGCCTTGCAGGGCCCGCACCACTCGGCCCAGAAGTCGAGCAAGACGATGCCGCCCTTCTCGATGGTCGGCTGGAAGTTCGCTTCGGTGATCTCGACAGTGGCCATGGGCCAAATCTGCCGCCTTCCTCGGCACCCTGCAAGCGCCCGGGTGGTCCCTCCGGGTGGCCCCCATGAACGCGCAGCGCTACGATGGGGCATGGCTCGCATCCGCATCAGCTACAACGCGCCCGTTGTCCTGACGTTCGCGCTCGCAGCGGTCGTCGTGATGTTCCTTCCCGAGCAGATGCGTGGCCACTGGTTCTCGGCAAAGCCGACGCTGCACGAGAGCGGCTCTTACATCGGGCTCGTCAGTCACATCCTCGGGCATGCGAACTGGCAGCACCTGATGGGCAACTTCATGTTGATCCTGCTGGTCGGGCCGATCCTCGAGGAGCGCTACGGTTCGATGTCCTTGCTCGCGATGATCGTCGCGACCGC
>JAYSYE010000351.1:0-14466 GCA_043716635.1 Deltaproteobacteria bacterium
GCGACCCGGCGTACGACCCCGGTTGCGACCCGCCATAGGAGACCGATGACGATCCCGTGTGCGGCGGCGGCGTCGGGCTCCACGCAGGCCCCGAGTCGCGCCCGGCGTACGGCATCGCGGGCACGCTCGATCGCATCATGCTCGCCGAGAAGGGCGCGAGCGCCGCCGCCAGCTCGTGCGCGCTCTGGAAGCGGTGCGCAGGATCTTTCTCGAGGCAGCGCGCGATCACGCACCACAGCTCCCAGGGGATCGATGGCAGTGGCACCGGCACGTCGGTCAGCACGCGGATCGCCAGCTCCGGGATCGAGCCGCCGCCAAAGGGCGCCGCGCCGGAGATGAGCTCGTAGAGCACGATGCCGAGCGACCAGATATCGCTGCGCGAGTCCGCGAGCTGTGCCGATCGAAGCTGCTCGGGCGCCATGTACTTCGGCGAGCCCACGACCGTGCTCTCCTGCGTGATCGCGAGGTCGGTATCGCTCGCCGCCTTGGCGACCCCGAAATCGAGGACCTTGACCAGCGGAGAGCCATCGCGCCGCTGGGTCAGGAACAGGTTCGCCGGCTTCAGGTCGCGATGGACGATGTTCGCGGCGTGCGCCTCGGCGACCGCATCGCAGGCCTGCCGCACGTAGTCCGCGGCGGCCGGAAACTCGATGGCGGTCCGAGCGCGCAGCTCGTGCGCGAGGTCGCGACCGTCGAGCAGCTCCATCACGATGAACGGAGTCCCCGTCTCGAGGCGACCCACGTCGGTCACGCGGCAGATGTGCTCGCTCCGCAACCCGGCGCACGCGCGCGCCTCGCGCATGAATCGCTCGACCACATCGGGACGCTGGACGAAGTGATCCGCGAGCACCTTGAGCGCGACCATCGAGCGCAGCTCCACGTGCTCGGCAGCCACGACGAGCCCCATGCCGCCTTTACCGAGCTTGCGCTCGACGCGGTACTTGCCCGCCAGCATCGTGCCCCGCTCCCACACCCACCAATCGTAACCCCGGCCGGTCGACGATTCAACGTCCCGGATCTGCACGCGGGGTAGGTGCAGGTGCGCGCCACGCCCGCGCAGGAGCCCACCCTGCCAGCCTGCACAGTGAGTAGACTTACCGGATGAAGGCGGTCGTGATCGGGGCGCTGGGGCTGCTCGCCGGGTGCAACTCGCTCCTCGGCATCCATGATCTCGGACCGGACGATGCCGCCGTCGTTCCGGATGCGCCCGGCGATCCGTGCGTCGGCGCGTGCGAGTGCCGAGTCGACGGTGACTGCGCCGATCCGTACTCCGTGTGCGTCGACGCGGTGACGTCGCGAACGTGCGAGTGCTCCGCGGGATATGCGCGCACGGCCGACACCGCGTGCGCGTGGTCCGGGGTCGTCACGAGCCCAGCCTTCGACGGTGACGGCTGGACGCTCGGCGCGCCATTCGTCCTCGAGCCCACCTACAATTCGACGACGCTCACCGACCCGGGCGCCGCGACCGCGGACCTCGCGACCGCGTGCCAGACGCGCGCGCGCTTCGGCGTCTCGCAGACGGTCACCATGCCGCGCGCCGAACGCAGCGAGGCGCTCGTGGCCGAGGTCGCCGTGAGCACGTCACAGCCGCTGTTCGACCGGCCGCTGAACGGCGGCGTTCAGATGGGCCGCTCGTTCTACGACGGCGTGCTGCAGCCGAGCTTCGGGCCCTCGATGTTTCGGCGGTGCCTGGGCGCGGGAAGTTATGCGCCCCCGGCCAGCACCGGGCTCGGCGCGCCGCAGCCGATCGGCGTGGCGTTCGAGCCGACCTTCTGCGACGGCAGCACCGGCAGCAAGGCGCTCGTCGATCACGTGGGCATCCAGCCTGCGAGTGCGGGCGAGTGCCCGCGCGTCGGCGAGGTCCTGAACGGCGACGCGGCCAGCGACGGCGGCTGGACGTTCCGCGCGAGCACCGCCGACGACCGCGCCGGGTTCGCGCCCGGGGTCGGCGAGCAGGGCTCGCGCGGCGTCGAGCTCGCGATCGCGCAGCGCTGCAACAGCGCGACGGCCACGGTGCCGCTCTCGGTGCCCCTCGTCGGACCCGGGGGAGCGTACGCCCTGTCCGTCTATCACTCGGGCACCCCCGGGTTGAGGATCAGGCTCGACGGCTCCCAGTTGCCGCTCAGCGGTGGCGGACAGCCGGCGATCGATCGCTACTGCGTGCCCGCGCCGGAGCACGGGCTCGTCGGCACGCTGATGGCCGCGCTGTCGGGTGGCAATGGCCTGTGCGCCGACTTCGTGTTCGAGCGAGGCGTGATCGACAGCGTCTCGCTCGCGCCCGAGCCCGCGTGCGGCACGAACCCCGCCGTCACCGACGGCGGCTTCGAGTCGGGGCTCTCGCTCATGGGAACCTACGAGTATGGCGCGTCCACCGCGCGCGTCGTCGTGGACCCGGCCGCGCACGGCGGGACGCGCGTGCTCCAGCTCGGCGTCGACCAGGTCTGCGACGACGGCTACTACTCGACCTCGGTGGTCGCGCCCGCTGCGGTCCCGGGCCAGGGACCCGCGGTGAAGTTCTGGTACCGAGTCGGCGCGGGGTCCGCGCGCTTCGGGAGCATCGGCACGTTCACGCCCGTGCGCGACAACCAGTGGCACCAGGGGCTGGCGTGCCTCGATCCGGCGCGCCCCGAGCGGGCGCAGGGCGTCTACTGGGAGCTGTATCAGTCGGGCAACGGGATGCAGAGCTGCAGCGTGGCCTTGGCCCACGAGTCCGCCGTGGTCGACGACCTCGAGGTCACGACCGATCCGCTGTGCCCCGCGATGAACTGAGATCCTCGGGTCGGTTCACGTTGGTGAGGAACTTCAGCTCCGGATCGATCGCGCGAAGCCGGGACTCGTCGAGCCAGTGCACGACGAGCTCGCCATCGGTGAGCAGGCGCTGCGCCGCGAACCGTCCGCTCGCGAGGCGCGCCGCGGCGATCGGTCGCGCAACCGCGACTCGCAGCACGCAGAGCAGCGGCTCGTAGAGCGCGCCCACCCGCACGCCGACCGCATCCGGCTCGGGTACGGGGATCGCGAGCAGAGTCGCGACGAGCGCCGGCGAGAGATGAGGCATGTCGCCGGCGACCACGAGCAGCCACGGAGTCGCGGTGGCGGCGAGGCCTGCAGCGATCCCCGCGAGTGGACCCGCATCGGGGACCGTGTCGGCGACCGTGCGGTAGCCCGCGATCGGGCGCGGCGAGGAGACCAGGATCTCGGCCACGCATGGCGCCAGCACCGCGATCTGACGCTCGAAGATGGTGGCGCCGTCGACGACGAGCTCGCGCTTGTCGATGCCGCCGAGCCGCGTCGCTTTGCCGCCGGCGAGGATCAGCGCCGTGACGCCGGCGCGGGTCGCGCTCACGCGATCACTTCGCGAACAGCGGCTCGATCGCGTCCTGCGTCGCCGTGCTGAGCTCGACGCCGCCCGGGGTCAGGAACGCCGAGACCTCGGTGCGCACGCCGAACGCGCTCGCCGCGTACAGACCCGGTCCGATCGTGAAACCGGTCCCGACCGTCAGGATGCGGGTGTCCTGCACGTCGTAATCGTCGAGGTCCGCGCCGCTGCCGTTCAGGTCATCGTCCAGCGAGTGGCCGGTGCGGTGGAGGACGCGATCGCTGAAGCCCGCCTTCTTGAAGTACGCGCGCGCGGCGCGATCCACCTCGGCCCCGCTGATCGGGCGGCCCTGCTTCACGCGATCCGTGATCGTCGCGATCGCGGCATCGCGCGCGGCCTTCACGGCTGCGAAGGCCTGCGCGGCATCCGGCTGCACGGCGGCATCGACCGCGATGACCCACGTGAGCGCGGCGTAGATGCCGTCGGGCCGCGCGAGCTTGCCGGCGAGGCCCACCACGAGCAGGTCCCCACGGGCGATTACCTGCGTGCGGGCCACGGTCGGGACGTAGAACGGGTCCGCGGTGTTGGCGCCGGTCGCGATCGCGGGGGGCGGGCCGACCAGCCCGCGCGTGGTCATGCCGCGGACGATGTGCTGCTGGAGGTCGTACTCCGAGATCTTGCCGCCCTGCTGCAGCTGCGCGGCGAGCCACGCCATCGCCTCGACCTTCAGCGCCTCGAGGTGATGGGCGGCGAGCCCGTGCGCGGTGCGTCCCGCGTCTCCCCACGTGGCCTTCGCGTACTGCACGAGGTTCGAGGACGACGCGATCTTCACGCCGGTTGCGCGGATCAGCTCGATGGTGCCGGCGTCGACGCGAGACACTGCCGGGACGGCCGCGCGCACGGAGTATTCGACCGCGACCGTGCCTCGCCCTTTCAGCAGCGCTGCCAGCTGCTTCGCCATGTCCTTGTGACCGGTGTACGTGATGACACTGCCCGCCACGTGGTCGAAGTCGTGCTGCTCGGCCGCGTACACGAGCTTCACGGGCGCGCCCTTCGCAGGCAGCAGGTAGAACCACACGTGCGACGGGTTGCCGATCGGCGCGACGAGCCGGCGCGCGATCGGGTTCTCACCTTCGCGATCGCACAGCAGCCAGCCGCCGAGGTGCTGGACCGCGAGGAGCCCCTGCACCGCCGGAAGATCCGTGATCGCCAGTCGAGGGGGAATCGCGGCGACGACATACGGGTCGTCGGGAACCTGGGACGGCTTGCCGGGGTGGGCGTCGTGGCCGGGCGTGGGCACGGGCGCCACCACCGGTGGAGGCACGACCGGGGCATACGGATCGTCGGGCATGCCCGCGGCGGGGACCGGCTTGGGTCGAGCCTTGCCGGAGCCCTTGCCACCCTTCGGTGCTGCGCCCGCCGAGCCCGCGAACGCCACGATCACCAGCAGTGCAGCCGCGGTTCGGACGGACATGCCGCCGACGGTAGCACTACAACCCGGGCATCGGCGGTCGCCGGGTGACGGCCGCCGTGGGCCTGCAGGCCTACAGTTTATAGATCAAGGCGCATCGCGACGAGCTGCTGGCTGCCCGGCCGCGCGAAGGTGTCGCTCGTGGCGACCCGGCGCCCGATCGTGGAGCGATCCACGACGCGGAAGCCGAACTTCGCCGCGAAGAAGTCACTCGCCGTCTCGGTGACCAGGTAGATGCGCCGCACACCGCGCCAGCGCGCCTGGTTCACGGCCATGTCCGCGAGCATCCAGCCATAGCCGGCCCCGCGCGATTCGGGATCGACGGCGAGCGCGCGCAGGATCGCGTCGTCGCCGACGACCTCCAGCGAGACCGTGCCCGCCACGCCCCGCTCGTTGCGGAGCAGGAAGAACGTACTGGCCTGCTCGTCCGTCGCCGCCTCGCCCGGGAGGTTCGCGGCGCCGAGGAGCCCACGCACCGCGGCCATGTCCGCGCGCTGGGCGGGGCGGATCGCATCGCCGATCGCGTCCAGCAGGCGGTCGTGCATGCCCTCGAAGCTGCCCGACGACAGCACCACGACGACGTCACCCGGGGCCGCGCTCACGGCGAGCTGCTTCACGATGGTCTCGACCTCGGGCGTGTAGCTTGCCTTCGTGCCGCTCCGGTGGAGGTCGAGCGCGAGGCGCTCTGGATCGAACCGATCCTCGACGGGGATCTTGCTCGGGTCGAACAGCTTGCCGACGATCACCTCGTCCGCGTAGGCGAACGCGTCCGCGTACTCGGCCTGGAACGTCTTGCGCCGGCTCGTCGCGGACCGCGGATCGTAGACCGCGATCAGCCGCCGCTTCGGGTAGCGCTTGCGCATCGCGCGCAGCGTCTCCCGGACGGCGGTCGGGTGATGAGCGTAGTCATCGAGCACGGTCACGCCGCCAGCGATGCCGCGCAGCTCCTGGCGTCGCCGCACGCCCGCGAAGCTCCCGAGGCCGCGGCGGATCTCCTCGACGGGCACGCCGCGCGAGTAGCAGACCGCGATCGCGGCGACGCAGTTCTGCACGTTGTGGCGCCCCACGAGCAGCGTCTCGAAGCGGTCGATGCGCTCGCCCCGGCGAAACACGTCGAACTCCATGCGCCCGCTCTTGTTGAGCTCGCAGTTCTCGGCCCACCAGGTCGGGTTGGCCACGGGATCCGCGTCGGGGTCCGCGGTCCCACCCGCGAGCGACTTCGCGGCGAGCGCGCCGGCGTCGTCGACCACCGCGTACGTCTCGACCTTGCAGTGAGCCCCTCGCGCGACGCTCACGGCGTCGAGCGACTCGGCGCACACCACGAGCAGACCGGCGTCCGGGATCAGGCTGACGAGCCGCTTGAACGTGTCGCGCACCGCATCGAACGACGGGAAGATATCGACGTGGTCGAGCTCCACGGACGTCAGGATCGCGGTCTGCGGGTGGTAGTGCGCGAACTTCGGTCCCTTGTCGAAGAACGCGGTGTCGTACTCGTCGCCCTCGATGACGAAGTCGACGCCGTTGCCATGACGGAAGCCCTGCCCCAGGGCGATCGGGACGCCGCCGACGAACAGCGACGGATCGCGGCCAGCCTCCTGCAGGATGTGAGCGATGACGGACGTGGTGGTGGTCTTGCCATGCGTGCCGCACACGACGATCGCGTGCTTGCCCGCGAGGAGGCGGTCGCCGAGCACGGCGGGGAACGACGTCAGCGGGATGCCAGCGGCCTCCGCGGCCCGGACCTCGACGTGATCCTTGCCGTGCACGTTGCCGACGACGACGAGGTCGGGGCCCCACGCCAGGTTCGACGCGCTGTACGGCATCATCACGGGCACGCCGAGCGCGGCGAGCTGGTCGCTCATCGGCGGGTACACCGCGGCATCCGACCCCCGGACGTCGTCACCGGCGCTCGCGAGGAGCCCCGCCACCGCGCCCATGCCGGTGCCCCCGATCCCGATGAGGTGGACCTTCACGCGGCGGAACCTACCCATGTGGGTCCCCCGGGTAAAGAGCCACGCCACGCGTAAACCAAGGCATGATCGGCGAGGCCCACACGGGCACGAGCGGGGGGATCAATGGTCACCGAAGCGACACGCCACGAACGCAGAGCTGTGCGCTGGACCGATGGCGCGGGGATGGGCGTGCAGTTCATCGGGGTCGACGTCGACGTCCTGCTCGAGCCGAACAATTACTTCGCCACACTCGGCTGAGTGCCGTCCGGCCGCGCGACGTCGGTGCTCTCGAAGATCTTGTCTGCGGAGGCGGGGATGAAGCCGTGGAACAGGTCCCCGCCGGGGAGCCGGAAGCGCTCCGCGAACTCGTAGTAGCAGGACGGGATGCGCGCCGTCTGATCGTCGAACGCGACCGCGATCGAGTCCGCGCGCGTGGACGCCTGGACGAGCCGGTCGGCCGGCGTGCCCTTGATGACCCCGCCCGCCTCGTTCATGACGAACCCGTGCTCGACGACAAACGCGACCAGCGCCTGGAGATCGGGGAACGACGCGAGCGCGCCCACGTCGACGGTGAAGTGGTTCACGCGGAACCCGAACGCGGCGACCCACGCCGCGTACTCGCTCTCGGCCAGCAGCGCTGCATACTCGCCGTGCGTGATGCGCCACGGGCGGCCCGCCCAGGGCAGGTCCTCGCGCGCGCCGAAGCCAGCCGGGAGCTGGGCAACGAGCGCGGCGATCTGGGCCTGCGCCGCGGCGGAGAGCTCGTCGACGAGGAGCTCGCTGATGAAGAGCTTCGGGAGGTCGGGATCGGGGTGCTGCCAGTAGCGCGCCCGGAGATGCTTCTCGGCGAAGCGGTAGTGGTCGCGCGGTTCCCAGCCGAGCGCCTCGAACGACCGGGCTAGCGCCGCGATGTCGATGCCCGGGTGCGCGAACGTGCGCAGGGCGACGTGGTCGTTGTGCACCGTCTCGCCGCGCCCCACGAGCAGCTGGTGGATCCGCTCGGCCTGCGGCGTCGAGCGCGTGTAGTCGGCCCAGAGCGCGTCGAGCAGGCTGGCAGGCGTGGCCGCGGGCGTCACTGGAGGATGACCGGGAACGCGATCTTCGTCTGTGCGCGCTGGCTGCGCGGGAACATGACCGAGCGCATCGCGGTGTCGATGCACTGGCCCGTCGGAGTGCCCGTGAAGTCGCCCGACTGCTGGAACCGGTCGACCGTGCCGTCGGATGCGATCGTGATGTCGAGTGAGGCCTTGCCGTCGATGCCGTAATGCTCGTGGCAGGCGGCCGCGGCGTCGAGGACGGGCTTCATCGCGAGCTGGACCATCGAGGCCGTGATCGTCTCGGGGCCATCCCCGGTCGGCACCTCGGTGATCGCGGGAGCCTTGCACGCGCGCTTGTCGGGGGTGACGTCACCGGACTCCGGCGCCGACACGATCACGCTGCCGTCGCACGGCGAGACAACACGGTACCCGACGATGTCGAGCTGCATGCCGTCCTTGCCGCCGACCTGCCAGCGCCGCTTCTCGGGCACCTTCACGAGGAGCTCCACGCGCAGGCCCTTGAGGGTCTTCGCCCACGCCGTGGCGGCCGCCTCGTCCGCGAACCGGCGCGCGTTGTCATAGAGCGTGCCCGCGCGCAGCTTGCCGCCCTCGAAGTGCGGCGGCGTCCCCGAGCCCATGACGTGCCACGCGCGGCCGTCGAGCACGATGCCGCGGCAGCGAATGCAGGCCGAGAGCGAGAGCGGCACGGACTTGCGCGCGGCGTCCCACTTCCCGAGGTCGAACGCGTCGGCGTCCGCGTCGAGCAGCAGCGTCTGGCCGAGGTAGTCGTGAGATTTCTTGTCGCGCACGAGCCGGCACTGGCGCTGCTCGACGTCATCGCCGCGGTCGCACGGCGCGACGAGCGCCCAGACGAGATCATCGACGTGAGCGACCCGCACCGCGCCGGTCGCCGCGGTGGCGAATGCGTCGGCGTCGGCGCGGGCGGGCGCGGGTGCGCCAGCGAGGGCCGCGGTCGCGGCGAGCGTGGCCGCGAGGGTGTTCAGCATGGCGAGGAGAGCGCGCATCGTCGGGAGGTCCTACTGGAGCTTGTGAGTGAGGTACGCCTTGAGCCGCAGCTCGGCGTCGGCGGGGTCCGCGATCGTGATCGGACCGTGCTTCTTCAGCTCCTCGTCGATCTCGAGATACAGCGCCTTGCGGGTCTCCGCGTCGGCCACGAGCTGGGTCGGCGTCCGGCCGCGCACCGACTGATCGGTCAGCCGCACGCAGTACGCCTCGAGCTTGTTGTAGACGGGCGCGCCGATGAACTTCACGATCGCGGCCGACTCGTCGGCGAGACGCTGGAGGCTCGCGACCGCTGTCGCGGGGAGCACGCCGCGGTCGTGGGTGCGCGTGAGCTGGGCGACCACGCGCAAGATCATCACATCATCGATGACGCCGATGCCCTCGTTCCAGTCGGGAATGAGATCCATGCGGCTGACGAGGTAGGTCAGCGCCGCGGCGGCGAGCTTGCGAGCATCGTCGTCCGCGCCCGGCGCCTCGAGCAGCGCCTTGTACGCGTCCACATCGCCGCGAATGGTGTCCGCCCAACCCTTGAACACGTCGATATGCGCCATCCCGCCGGACGGTACGCCCGGTCGACGCTACACGCCAGCGTCGGAGAGCGAGTGGATGCACGTCGTCGGGGCGCTGGGCTTGCAGAACGCGGCGCCGCTCTGGTCGCTGCACGTGCCGGCCTTGCCATCGATGGTGCACGGAGCGTCGTCGCCGGCGGTGCACGGGACGCTGCACACGCGACCGATGTCGCCGAAGTTGAAACACAGCTCGTTCAGGCAGTCGTGCTCGGTCGTGCACACGTCGTAGGGCGCGCCCGTGCAGGCGGGCGCGACGCTGTCGACCTGGTTGCCAGCGCAGGCGGCGAGCATGAAGGCGACGGCAGCAGCGAACAGCGCGGGCTTCATGGGCGACATCGTACTACCAGCGCTACTGCGACATGAGG
Source organism: Deltaproteobacteria bacterium (assembly GCA_043716635.1). GTDB lineage: Bacteria > Myxococcota_A > Polyangia > Haliangiales > Haliangiaceae > JABFXX01. The sequence continues at coordinate 9,734 of JAYSYE010000351.1, forward strand.
TCTTGAATGACCTTGGTCGAGGTATCGGCCTTGATGGTGGCGGTGACGGTCTTCTTGACCCCGGCGGCCGCGTTCACGAGCGTGATCGAGTGCCGGCCGGCCGAGAGCGAGATGGCGCGCTGGGGCGTGGTGAGCCCGGTCGGTTTGCCGTCGATCGAGATCTGGCACGGGGGCTTCGAGCTGATCATGAGGATGCCGGTGCCGCGCGCCTCGGCAACGGCCGGCGGGGGTGCAGTCGGGGTCGGGGTCGGGGTCGGGCGGTGCTTCGGCTTGGGTGCGTGTGATCGCGACGGCAGCGGCGACGGCGCTGGCGCGGGGGATGGCGATGGCGCGGGGGATGGCGATGGCGCGGGGTCCGGCGCGCCGTCGAGCGCGGCCGCAATGCGGACGGTGCGCGCCGCATCGAGCGACAGCACGCGGGTCGGGTGATCGACGAGCGTGAACACGAGCTCGTACGGTCGCGACGGGTCGACCGACGCGAACAGCGGCGTGGTCCCGATCGGCGTCGTGGTCCCGCGATCGACCATCATGACCGTCGCGCCCGAGGGGGTGGAGTCGATGCGCACCTCGACGAGCGCATGGGGCGAGGTCGGCGGGGTGGGCGCGGGCGCGGGCGCGGGCGCGGGCTCGACGGCGACTGCGGCCGCCGGCGCGGCCACCGGGGGCACTGCCTCCGGGCCCAGCACCGCGGACTCGAGGGCACCGGGCGTGCGCGCGTGCGGCGCAACCGTGGGGGTGGACGCGGTCGCCAGCGCCGCCGCCGGCTCCGCTGGCGCGGTCACGGCGTGATGACGCTTGCGGAGCGCCGCGTAACCGCCGATGCCCGCGCCGACCACGAACAGCGCGAGCATGGGCAGCGCGAGCGTGCGCGCGAAGTGGCGCCACGGCGGACGCCGCACGATCTGAGCGGTTCCGTCGCGGGCCGGTGGGACGTCCACCGAGACGTCCGCGAAGTCGAGCGGCCGGTCGTACGGCGCCGCGCTCGGCATGCGCAGCGGGGGAGTGGTCGTCGGAGCGGCCACGTCGCGGCGCGCGGTCGGCCGCGGCTGGCGCGGCCTCGGCGCCGTGACGCGGTCGGCCGTCGTCCCTTCGAACTCGTCGGTGATCTGGTCGGTCGGGGGACCGTCCTCGACGATGACGGGCGCATGACGTCCGGTGCGCGGACGTGGCGCGACCGGGGGCCGCGAGATGTCGAGCACGCGCACGGGCGGCTGGCGCGAGGCTGGCGCGCTCCGCGCATGCACGAGGGATGCGATGGAGCCCGGGTCCTCGAACGCGCCGTCCGGGGGACGCTTGCGGACCGGAACCGTCGCCGCGAGATCGGTCAGCGACTGCGGCTCGGGCGCCATCCGCGCCGGCACCATGGTCGGCGCGATCGGAGGCGCCTGGGTCTTCGGCGGGGGGCGCGGTGCCGGAGCCTCTTCCCGGACGGGCGTGACGGGCGTGACGGGCGTGACCGGCGGCGGCGGCAGCGTGCGCGCAAGCGGTCGTGCCGGCGGCACGCGAAACATGAGGTCCGCCAGATCTTCGGCGGGGTCACGCACGGGCGGCGTGCGCGTCGCGACCATGTTGATCAGGTGGTTGATGGCGGAGGACTCGACGGGCTTCGCCACGGTGGCGAGCAGTCTCGCGAATTCGCCTTCCGGTCGGCAACCGGGAAATCACCGGGTCCCGGGCGGGGATCGATTCCGGGCTTCACGATCGGCGAAGTGGCCGAGATTGATTGACTCCCGCGTGACCATATACCTAGTGTAGGGCCACTTCGATGGCAGCCGATGGGTCGTTTCGCCCGCAGCCCCCGCCGCCGGCGCCGCGCCAGGCCGACCCCGCGCGCGAGTCATTCTCGGACCTTCGCCGGCTCGCGGACACGTTCACGTCGCTCGCGTCGACCGCGTCGCCGGTTGCGCCCGCAGCGGCCGTACGGGTCGCCGGAGTCCCGGTGACCCAGAGCGCGATCGGGCGACTCGCGCGCCGCCTCGGGGCCACCGCCGTCCCGCTGCTTGCCCGCGAGCTGGCGCAGGGCGAGCCCCGCCGCCGCGAGGTCGCACGCGACGCACTCGCCGCGATCGCCGCGACGCCGGCGCGCGGGCGCGTCATCGCCGCGCTGCGCGACGCCACGCTCGCGGCCCCGAGCGATGACGCGAAGGTCTGCGCGCTCGGGTTGCTGGCCGAGCTCGGCGAGCGCGCGGAAGGCCGGTTCGCGGATCCTCCGGCGATCCAGCGGCGCTCCGCGCTCGCGCTGGCGGAGCAGCTCCACACGGCCGCGGATGTCGCGAACGCGGTCGACCTCATGGTCAAGCAGCTCGCAGCCGAGGACATCGTGCAGATGATCGAGCTGATCGTCGAGTCCGCGCCCGCCGTCGCGCGGCGCGTGGCGGCCGAGCTCGCGGCCCGGCTCGATCTCGACGCGGCGATTCGCGAGCGCATCGCGGACGTGGTGCTCGCGCTCGCGGCCGGTGGCATGACGGCGGCCGCGGCGCCCCGGCGGCTGCCCCGTCCGACACAGATCGCGCTGCTCGTGGATGACGAGGGCCGGAGCGTGGTGATCGCCTCGCGCAAGGTCAGCGGCGAGCGCCGCTGGCGGCGGTGGGCCGTCCTCGTCGGGATGCACGGCCGCGTCGACGACTGCCTCTACGAGGTGGATGCCACGGATGCGTCGAGCCTGATCGCGTCGCTGTGTGCCTCCGGCTACCACGCCGCGCATGTCGAGGATGACGAGGCGCGGGCCATGGTCACCGCGGCGGTCCGGGCGTCCGCCGCGACCCTCGACTCGAGCTACTACCTGGGCCGCGACCTGCTGGAGCTCGCGGAGGCCCACCTCCCCCGCCCGCACGCGACGGCGCCGCAGCACGCGCTCGCGGCGGCGATCGATCGCGTGCTCTCACTGCTTCACGCGGGCACTCCTGGCGACCTCGAGCGCGCCGGCACGATCCTCGCCCGCATCGACTCGACGACGCCGTGTCCCGACCTCGACGCCGCCCGCGCGGCCTGTGCCCTGGCAGCGCATCGACCGGCGGCTGCGCTCGAGCCGCTCGCGCGCGCGATCGCGGCCGAGCCAGGCTTTCCGCTGCACCACTGGAACCTGGCCGCGGCGCTGCACGCTGTCGGTGACGAGCCCGGCTCGTACTACGCGCTGCGCCGCTTCGTCGCGACCAGCGCCGTGACCACGCCGCTCGATGCGGATCCCGCGCAGGCGACCCGCGTGGCGCAGGCCGCGCGGACCATGATCGCGATCGAGCGAGCCGCTCGCCTGGCCGGCACGCCGCTCGCGACGCCTCGCAGCTCGAAGACGAAGCAGCGCACGTAGCGCCTTCAGGGGCCGAGGCGCGCGCGGTGGAGCCCCGGCGCTCGGTGCTAGTTGCGCGAGACGAGCTTGTACGGAACCGTGACGCGCGTCGTGCCGGTGGTGTCCGTCTTCGGGAACTTCCAGCCCTTCACGTGCTCGCCGACGCAGGTCGCGACGGCCGCGAGATCCGCGAGACCGCCCGCGGGCTCGGTGCTGACGCCCTTCACCGCGCCGGACGCCTCGATCTCGAACGTCGCCGTGACCTGGCCGCCGAGCTTGGGGTTGCCCACGAGCACGCCCTCGTAGCAGGCCTGCACTTCCTGGGTGTGACCGCCGACGACGAGCTTCACGGCATCCTTGTCGTGGCGGCCCGTGTTGACCTTCGTGTTCTTCAGCGTCGCCTGCAGCGCGCCCGCATCCTTGTTCGTCTCGGTGCGACGCGCCGGATCCGTGATCAGCGGGATCGCCTGGATGTAGATGTCGTTCGCCGGCTGGTAGTAGCGAATGTCGTGCGCCGTCGCGTACTGGAAGTGGAACAGGCGACCGATGCCCGCCACCGACAGCACGATGTTCTGCTTGTCCTGATCGCTGCACTTCGCGCCGCACGTGGGCAGCGCGTCGAGAGCCTGCTTCGCGTACTTCGCGGTGGTCGCCGGATCGTCCATGCGCGTCGAGAAGTCCGCCTCCTTGAAGCGCATCACCGGCACGAGCTCGGGCGGGATCGAGACGCCCGGCAGCGCGAACGCCTTCTCGATCGCCGCGATGCCATCCGCCCAGCGACCGGCGTACTCGTACGCGGTGAGCCCGAGCTTCGCGAGCACGTCGTACTGCTGGCCCGCCTGCTTCGCGTGGAACACGCCGTACAGCTGCGGCGTCACGTCGGTGAACGACACGTTGCTGCGGCTGGCGAACAGGAGCACGTCCCGGTCGAGCGCCTCGCGAGCGCCGTCCCACGCCTTCGTCGCGATCACGAGCGCCTGCATGGCGCCGGCATCGTCGCTCGCGCGCCACTTGGCCCACGCCGTGACGTACGCCAGCTCGGGCTGCGTCTCCACGAGCGTCTCGTTCTTCACGACCTCGAGCGCCTCGGAGTTCTTGTTCTGCATGAGCAGCGAGAACGCCCACCACGCGCGGTTGAACGGCGTCTCCTTGTCCTTCGGCGTGGCCGCGACCAGCCCCGCCCACGCCTTCTCCGCCGCCGCCCAGTCCTCGAGCTGGACCTCGTAGCTGCCGAGGAGACGCAGCGTGATCGCATCGATGTTCTTGCCGGCCGCGGTCGCCGCATCCCGCAGCACCTGACGGGCCTCGGTCAGCAGCGCCTTCTGCGCATCTCCCGTCGCGGTCTTGCTCTGGTCGTAGAGCATCGACGCGAGCACCGCGGCCTGCGCCTGGCGCGCGACCGGATCCTTCGTCCCGGCGACGGTCTTGCGCTGCGACTCGACGGTGA
>JAYSYE010000352.1:0-14440 GCA_043716635.1 Deltaproteobacteria bacterium
GGCGCCGATCGGCGGCCTGCCGATCGGGCTCGCCGCGCGCGACTCGCTGCGCCTCGAGGCGAAGCTGCCGCTCTACGGCAACGATCTCGACGATGACCACAGCCCGCTCGAGGCTGGCCTCGGCTGGGCCGTGAAGCTCGACGGCCGTGACTTCCTCGGCGCGACCGCACTCCGCGCCCAGAAGGCGGCCGGGCTGACGCGGCAGCTCGTGGGGTTCCGCATCGACGAGGGAGCCCGCGCGATCGCCCGGCACGGCCACGCCGTCGTCGATCGCGCGGGCAGCCCCGATCACCCCGTGGTCGGCGTCGTCACCAGCGGCGGTCCCGGCATCTCGGTCGGTGGATCCATCGGCCTCGCGTACGTGCCGGCCGCGCTGGCGGGTGCGGGCACACAGCTCACGATCGACGTGCGCGGGAACGATGTTCCTGCGACGGTGGTCGCCGGCAAGTTCTACAAGCGGAGTTAGCAGCATGTCCTCGGTTCCGGGAAATCTTCGTTACACGCATGACCACGAGTGGCTCGAGGCCAAGGGCTCGACCTGGCGGGTCGGCATCACGCAGTTCGCCGTCGATCAGCTCGGCGACATCACGCTCGTCGACCTCCCCAAGGAGGGCGACCTGGTCACGAAGGGCCAGCGCTTCGGCACCGTCGAGAGCGTGAAGAGCGTGTCCGACCTCTACGCGCCGGTATCGGGCCATGTCACCGCCGTGAACGCGGCACTCAAGGACTCCCCCGAGCAGGTCAATACGGCGCCCTACGGCGCGTGGATGATCGAGGTCGAGCCGACCGAGGCCAGCGAGATCGACGAGTTGCTCACGCCCGACGCCTACACGCAGCACCTCGCCGCGCAGTAGGCCGCGGTGCCTCCGGTGACCCGCCGCATCCTGCGCTTCGAGCTCGTGCTCGTGCTGCTCGTGTCGATGCTGGTCCTCGCGCCCGGCATCCAGAGCTATTCGCTCGTCGACCCGTGGGAGACCCACTACGGCGAGGTCGCGCGCACGATGCTGCAGGACAACGACTTCGTCCACACCGAGTGGCGCGGCACGTACGTCGGCGGGCTGCAGGACAACGAGGGGTTCCGGAGCAAGCCCGTGCTGATGTTCTGGCTGATGGCGGCGGGCATGGAGTCCGTCGGGGTCGCGCAGGGCGGGAGCTACTCGGGCGAGATGACCGCGACCGACCGGGTGATGATCGGCATCCGCCTGCCCTTCATCCTGTGCGCGATCGCAGGGCTCGCGCTGGTGTGGTGGATGCTCGCCCGGCTCGTCAACCGGCGCGTCGCGTGGCTCGCGCTGCTCGTCGTGGGGTCGGCCCCGATGTTCTGTCTCATCGCGCGGAACGCCATCCCCGACATGCCACTCGTCGCGTGCACGATGGGCGCGATCGCGCTGTTCGCGATGGCCGTCGAGGATGGGGACCGTGCGATCACCCCCGTGGGCACCATCGGCCGCTTCCGCATCGACGCGCGGCACGTGGTGATGGCGCTCCTCGCGGCGGGCATCCTGATCCAGGCCGCCTACTACTGCCTCTACTTCATCACCGCGCCCGCGCTCGGCGTGCGGAACGTGCACGTCTCGCCCGCGCTCTGGCTACCAGCGGTCATGATCCTCGGCCTCGTCGCGCTCGGGCGCGATGGCTGGCTCGTCCTGCGCCTGCCGTTCGTGCTGATCGGGGGCATCGTCGCCGCGATCGTCGACGAGCCGATGGCGTACCGCGCCCCCGGCCAGTCGCGCTGGCGCCACGTGTTCGACGACATCCTCGGCGCGTGGGACCGGCACTCCGCCGACCGCTACGTGGTGCGTGCCCTCAGCTATCCGATCGTGTGGGCGCAGGACGGCACGTGGCGCGACACCGCCGCGGTCGCCGAGCGCGTGATCGCGTTGCGCCCGATCATCACGATGCGGCAGCTGTATCTCCTCGGCTGCTACTTCCTGCTCGGCATCAGCATCCTCGCGAAGGGTCCGCCCGGGATCGCCGTCGTCGGCATGGTCGGCGTGCTCTACGTGATCCTGCTCGGCCGCTGGCGCGAGCTCTACGAGGGCGGCTTCGAGCTGAAGCGGTCGATCCTGGTGATCCTCACGGTCGCGCTGCCGTGGCACGTCGCGATGTACCTGAAGGACGGCCAGGGCTTCATCAACGAGTACCTCTACCAGCACATCCTCAACCGGGCGTCGCAGGGCGTGGACAACTCCACCGGCACGTTCGCGTACTACACGTCGCAGATCGGGCATGGCCTCTGGCTCTGGGCAGCCCTCCTCCCCGGCGCGCTCGGGGCGGCCTTTGCGCGCGCCGATCGCGCAACCCGCGTCGGCCGCGTGCGCTTCCTGGTCGTGCTGTGGGCGATCGCGGCGGTGGCGGTGTTCTGCCTCGTCGAGACGAAGTTCCACCACTACTTCCTGCCGGCGATCGTCCCGCTGGCCCTCGTCGTCGCGTTCTTCCTGGATGATCTCCTCGCCCGCCGCGAGCGGCTCCACCCGGTCCTCGCCGGGGTGGGCGCCGGCATCGTGCTGCTGCTCTGCCGCGATCTGATGTACGAGCCGGAGCGGTGGATCGAGATGTTCGTGTTCCGCTACGATCGGCCCTGGCCGGGCGGCGAACCGTGGTCGATCGATCCGAGCGACGGGTTCCTCGGGCTCGGCATCGCCGCCGCGATCGCGGTCCTCCTCGGCGCCACGCGCTTCGTGCGCCTCGGCGTCACCACGATCTGCGTGGTCGGGCTCGCCATCGGCGTGTGGGCGCTCCAGGTGTACATGCCCATCGCGGGCACCCACTGGGGCATGGGCGACGCGGCGAAGGTCTACTACCAGCAGCGCACGATCTACGGCGTGAAGCGCGTCGCGTTCGGCGCGGGGGGCTGCGTGGACGCGTTCGGGGCGACGCCGGAGCGGTACTCGTTCGAGACCGTCATCCCGGACCCGCTCTACACCGGCCAGCCCATGACCGTGACGTTGCAGGTGAACAAGGTCAGCGACGTGCGCGCGATGGTGCGGCAGGTCGCGCTCGTGGGCCACGTGACCGCGGTCGGCGATCATACCGTCACCGTGACGCTGGCCCCGGGCGAGTCGGCGAAAGCGCGGCCGCTGGTCGGCGAGTGTCAGCGCGAGGTCGCCGCCTATCCGGGCCTCCAGCGCGCGTACGCGAGCGCCAGCGCGGAGGCCAAGAAGGCGGGCACCGCGAAGCCGCCCGAGCCGCTGCGGGACCGGCGCGTGCTGCAGATCATCGATGCCGATCCACTGGTGGCGTGGCAGCTCTACTGGCGCGGCGAGAACTTCTGGTCCGGGGGTGAGATCTGGGGGCTGCTCCTCGAGCAGAAGACCGCGTTCCCGAACCCCGACAACAAGGAGTTCATGAAGTACATCGGCGATCGCTCGCGCGCGCCGCTCGGCCGCCGCTACTTCATGCTCACCGACTCGGGCCGGCAGACCACGGCGAAGGGCATCCTCCCGACCGAACGCGCGAAGGCGACGTACGAGGTGCTCGACCAGACGAGCAACAAGTTCTCGATGAGCGCGTTCTGGCTCTGACCCCAGAGGTCAGCGCAGCATCAGCGTGTGGACCGGCTCGCGGTCGCGGGCGCAGCGCGGGGAGTCGGCCGCGCACTCGATCCGCAGCTCAGCCGCCTGGTCGGGCGACCGGAACCGATCGAACGCGGCGAGGGCCGCGGGCGCCTCGGGTCGACCCAGCGCAGCGAGCGCGACCGCCTGACTGCGCAGCAGATCCTGATCGCGGGGCGCGTAGCGCAGCCCCGACGTCGCGGCGACGAGCGCACCCGCATCATCCGCCCGCGATCCGAGCACGCGCGCCTGCATCATCCACGCGGTCGTGTTCATCGGCGCGTGCGTCGTGCACGCCAGGGCGGGCGCGGCGGCCTCGTCCCACCGCCACACGCGGGCCAGCGCATCCGTCGCGATCGCATCGAGCACCGGCGGGGTCGGCACGGGCGCGCCCGGCGCCACGGACCGGGCGAGGAGCGCGCGCGCCGAGGCCACCAGCGCGAGCGCGTCGTCGACCCGCCCCTGCTTCGATGCCACCCACCCGAGCTGCGCCGTGACCATCGCGCGAGCGCGCGCATCGGGAGCGATCGCGAGCGCGCTCTCGAGCACCGCCCGCGCCTCCTCGAGCCGCTCCGTGACCGTGAGCGTGAGCGCCATGCCGTGCTCGTACTCGCGCTCCCAGGTCGGCCGCGTCGACGTGGCGACGGCACCGGCCCCGAGCTGCACCCGTGCCTCCGCGACGAGCGTGATCGGCTGCGGTGCGCACGGGTCGAGCTCGACATCGCGCGCGCCCTTGGCGCCGGCGATGAACGCCTGCCCCACCGCGGTTCGCGCCGTCGCGCACACCACCGCCTGCAACGCCAGCGTGCGGCTCCGATGGCGCAGGCGCGCGATCACCGTGAGCGGTAGCTGCGCGCGCTCGAGCTCCGCGGGAATCTGGAACGCGTACCGCACGGCCTGCGCCTCGCGTGGCGCGAGCGTCTGCGTCGCGACCTGCGTGCGAAACTGCGCCATCTCGTGCTCCTCGAGCACGTGACCCGCTTGATCGACGACCAGGGTCCGGAGCACGTGCGTGTCCTCGTCGCCGGGATCCGTCGCGTGCGCGAGCCCGGAGGCGGCGAGCCGTGCGCCGCGCGCGTCCGCGATCTCGACCTCCACCCACGCGTCCTGGACGTCGAGTACGCCGCCGGGGAAGCGATGGCCGACCAGCAGGTTGCGCAGCACCACATCGAGCTCGAGCCGCGTGCCCGGCGTGATCGGCGCGCCATCCGCGGGCAGGTGCCACGCCAGGCGCGGCACGCCGTGGGCCGGCGTCGGGGTGGTGGTGACCCGCGCGCCCGCGATATCGATCGACGCGGCGCCCACGAGCTTGGCCTGCGTGCGCGCGAGGTGCTCCGGATCCCCGCGCATCGACGCCATCCACGTGTGCCCGCCGACGAACCGATGCGACGCCAGCGTGCCGTGCTTCGCCCCGAGCTCGTCGGGGGATGCGGGCTCGCGCGCCATGTGGCAGCCGATGCAGTCCTGCTTCTGGACCTGGTCGATCCGCATCATGCCGTTGCCCGTGTACGCGCTGTTGCGCCACGTGCCCGGCTCGTCGAGCCCCGTGAGATGGACGGGCAGCCCCATGTCCGCGGACAGGAAGCCGCGATGGCAGCCGACGCACAGCTCCGTGTCGACCTTCGTGGTGACCTGGGCCCGGTGACGCGCGATCGATACCGGCTCCCCGAGCGTGGGCGCATCGATCGGCGCGTGCGACCACACGTAGCTCCCGTTGCCGTCGGTCGTCGTCGACTGCACGCCGTGACAGAGCCGGCAGGTCACGCCCGAGTGCGACCGCAAATCCGCGGGCGGCACGTCCTGCCCGTTCGTCATCAGGCCATCGACCAGCAGCGGCATGTCGTGACACCCGCCGCAGTGCCGGGACGCGACCGCGCCGAGGTCATGCCGCACCTGCTCGACGTTCGCGCGATAGATGGGATTGCCGAACGACGCGAACGAGTGCGCGCTCGTCGCCCACTGCGCTGCAGCATCGGGATGGCACGTCGCGCAGCTGTCGGTATCCGCGAGCATCTCCCCGTCGGTGACCGCGTCCGGTCCCGCCGGCACTCTCCGATCCACGGTCACGAGGCTCGGGCCAAACGCGCCCGGCGACCGGGGCAGCCGGGGCACCTGCGACGCGCCCCGCGTCGCGAGCAGCACGCCCGCGAGCGAGCGACCGGTATCGCCGCCCGTGCCGCCACCACCGACCACGCTCGGCTCGGCTCCGCCGCACGCCGCGAGCGCGACCGCGAGCCCGAGCCCGAGCCCGAGCCCGAGCCCGAGCCCGACACGCCCGCCCCGGCCCCGCCCCGTCCGCCCGTGCCCGCTCGTCATCGCCCTGGTCCTAACGCTTCGCCAACCGGTTCGGTCTCCGCCGCAGCAGCACGCCGGCCACGATCCCGAGCGTCGCGGCCCCGCCCGCGAGCCCGCCCACGCCCGTCTCGCCGGCGTCGCAGGTGCAGCCCTGGGCGCGATCCTTGAACCCGGCCCCGGTGGGCATGGGGAGCGCGACGCCCTGCTTCACCCCGATCTCGGGCACGTCCTGCGCGATCAGGTTCGGCAGCTGCACGGACCCGCGCGGCGCGAATGCCACATTCGTCGCCGGGGTCGCCCCGCTCGCGAGCTGCCCGTCCGCGAGTTGTACGCCCTCCCACGGGCCGCCCCAGCGCCCGCGCTTCGGCGCCTGGCAGGTCATCGGCCCCGTCCATGCGTGTCGGATCACGTAGCGGCCCTGGAAGTTGTTCGTGGAGTCCGGTCGCGAGCGCTGCTCGAGCTTGCCACCGTCGGCCATCATCTCGCGGCCGCCGACGATCGCCGCGGCCGTGCGGAACACGAGGTCGTTCGGCGCGCCGTCCTTGCGGTAGCGCGCGTGCAGCCGCGTCAGCACGAAGTCGTACGAGCCGGTGCTCCCGAGCACGTCGGCCCCCACCGTCGCGAAGTCGCTCTCGTCGAGCTGCGGGCCCGGGCAGGGATCGCACGTCGAGGCATCCCACGCGTACTCGGTGACCACCGCGCCGGGATTCTGCTCCGCCGTCCGATCGAACAGCGCCGCGTAGAACTCGCGGAACCGCGCGCGCACGTCGTCCTTCACGTCGAGGTTCGTGGGGATCGTGATGTTCTTGTAGTTCGCCACCTCGTAGCGCTGGTGCGGCGCGAGGATGTTCACGACGAGGTCCTGCACGCCGGGCGAGTTGGCGAGTCCGAGCCGGATCGGCAGCGCGAACTCGTCGCTGTCGTAGTGGAACCGCAGCGGCGAGAGCTGCGCCATCCCGTGCTCGAACTTGACCTTCTTCGGATCGACCTTCGCGACGAAGAACTTCATCCCCGCCTCGACGTACGGTCGCAGCAGTGGCTCGGCCCCCGCCGGGATCCGGTAGTGCTGGTCGCGCAGGTACCGATCGAGGCCCGTCGACTCCTTCGCCGACAGGATCACGACGTCGTACTCGCCGACCTTGAACTGCGCCTCGATCTTGACGCCGTAGTCCTTGTCGTCGGCCATCCCCGCCCCCGACGCCATCGCGGACGGCGCCATCATCGGGTACACCATCTCGTCGTACTCGGGCTCCGGCGCGCAGGGGTCCTGCTCCCAGTACTCGACGAGCCGCGGTGATCCCATCGTGTCGATCTTGTCGAACACCGACTTCGGCAGCGTCTTCACGTCGCCCTCGTGGAGCACCGTCGGGACCGGTACGACCATCGCGAACTCCGCCGGCGGACCCTGATAGTTGTTCTCCATCGAGAGCACGGTGCGCGTGCCATCGCGCATCAGCACGACCTCGGTCGCGTTGTTGACGAGCCGCGAATCGCCCGGGCTCACGTAGAACCCACAGAACGCGCGCGCGTCCCCGGGGACCAGCAGGGTCGCGCCACCCACCACCGCCGCGATCGCCGCCGTCTTTGCCAGGATTCTCATCGCTGCCTCCTCTTCGCGAGCGCGAGGCCCACGATCAACACCGCACCTGCGAGGTCGCCCGGTCCGCCGCCCGCATCCCCCGCATCACAGCAGCCGCCGGACCGGGTGCGCGCCAGCGGTGACGTCGCGCTCGCGGACCCCGAGGCGGCCGCGCTGCCTGCCGCTGCCGGCACCGCACCCGAGCCGCCGAAATCCTGCGAAGCCACGACCATGCCGCTTCCACTGTCAGACGCACCACGGTGCAGATCGATCTCCGGGACGTCCTGCAGCACCGCGGACGCGAGCACGATGCTGCCGCGCGGTGCGAATGCGAGGCCGAGCGCGGGCTTCACGGCCACCTGCGCGGAGCCATCCGTCGGACCGCCCCAGTTGCCGCGCTGCGGCTTGTCGCACGTGATCGGCCCGACCCACGGATGGCGGATCGCGTACCGACCCTGGAAGTTGTTGGAAGACGCGGGCGTCGCGCCTTCCTCGAGCTTGCCGGACTCGCCGCGCTGCTCGCGGCCGCCCGTGATCGGAGACGCTGCCTTGAACTGGAGATCGGCGTTGATGTCGGTGCCGTAGCGCGCGTGGAGGCGCGTGAGCACGAAGTTGTTGCCGTAGCTGTAGGTGTCGGGGCGGGCGGTGCCCGTCAGCACATCCGCGCCCAGCGTCGCGAGCTCCGAGGGATCGAGGGTGGGCCCCGGGCACGGATCGCAGGACGTCGCCGCCCACGCGTATTCGGTCACCACCGCGCCGGGATGCTTCTGCACGGTGCGATCGAACAGCGCCGCGTAGAACGCCCCGAACTGCGACTTCATCTGCTCGCTGACGTCGAGGTTCGTGGGGATCGTGACGTTGTGATAGTTCGCGACCTCGTACCGCTGGTCGGGCGAGAAGATGCTGACGATCAGGTCCTGCGTCCCGCTCGAGTTCGCGAGCCCGAGTCGGATCGGCAGCGCGAAGTCCTCGCTGTCGTAGTGAAAGCGCAGCGGCGAGAGCGCGGCGCGACCGCCGACGAACGTCACCTTCTTGGGGTCGACCTTCGCGACGAAGAACTTCATCCCGCTCTCGACGTACGGCCGCAGGAGCGGCTCGGCGCCCGCGGGGATCTTGTACTTCTGCTCGCGCAGCCACGTGTCGAGGCCCGTCGAGTCCTGCGCCGACAGGATGACCACGTCGTACTCGCCGACCTGGAACTGCGCCTCGATCTTCACGCCATGACCGCCGCCTTGCACGCCGCCCATCGCGGCCGCGGTGGGCAGAGCCGCCCCCGCCCGGCTTAGCTCCATGTCGGGTGGCGGTCGACACGGATCCTGCTCCCAGTACTCGACGAGCCGCGGGGCGCCCATCGCCTCGACGTGCTCGAACACGGCCTTCGGCAGCGTCTTCACGTCGCCCTCGTGAAGGACGACGGGCACGGGCACCACCATCGCGAAGTCCGCGGGCGGGCCCTGATAGTTGTTCTGCATCGACAGCACGGTCCGCGTGCCGCTGCGCATCAGCACGACCTGCGTCGCGTCGTTGACCAGCTTCTGGTCGCCGGGCGCGACGTAGAAGCCACAGAATGCGTGGGCCTCCCGCGGCACCGCCACCGAACACGCGAGCGCGGCCACCGCCGCCACCATCACCGTACTGACGAGCTTCATTGCAGCATTAGACACCGGCCGCTGGCGGCGCTTGGCGCCCGCGCGGTCGAATCACGACGAAGTAGATCGCAGCCGCGAGCGCGAGGATCCCCAGCACGAGCAGGCTCGCCCGCTGATGTTGCTGGACCTGGAGGTACACGATCATCGTGGACAGCGCGATGAAGAGCAGCGGAGTGATCGGATAACCCAGCGCCCGATACGGGCTCCGGAGCCCGCGGCGGCGAAAGATGAAGACGGCGCCCACGGTCAGCGCCGCGAAGATCGCGAGCGTGAATCCGACGAGCTTGACGAGCTGCTGCAGGGACGCCGCCCACACGAACGCGACCGCGATCACCGCCTGCGCGACGACCGCATTGGCGGGCACGCCGCGCCTCGTGAGTGCCGCGAGTGGCCCGGGCAGCGCGCCGTCCGCCGCCATCGCCGCATACACGCGCGGACCCGCCATCACCATCGCCGACACCGAGGAGACGAGCGCGAGCGCGATGAGCGTCGCGATCATCCGCCCCGCCGTGGCGCCGAACAGCGCGCGCGCCGCGAGCGCACCGACCTCCTCCACGCCCGCCATCTGGGCCGGCGGCACCGCGTAGAGGAACACGAGGTTCAGCAGGATGTAGAGCGCCATCACCACGACCGTGCCGAGCACGAGCGCGCGGGGCAGCGTGCGCTGAGGATGCTCGAGCTCGCCGGCGATGTACGCGGCCGCATTCCATCCCGAGTACGCGAACGACACGAACATGAGCTGGGTCGCGAACACCGTGATCCCCGCCGTCGTCCCGAGCTGCGCGAGCCCGGGCGGCTGCGAGGCGAGGTGCGACCAGTCCCCGTGACCGACGAGGAGGCCCGCCCCGATGAACGCGGCGATCAGCGCCGTCTTCGCGATCGTGAAGCCGGCCTGCACGCGGCCGCCGAGCCGGGTGTCGAACGCGTGCATCGCGCTCATCGCGAGCACCAGCAGCGACGCCAGGACCTTCGCCGTTGTCCTGTCGATGCCCCCGAACGCCGCGCCGAGGTACGTCGCGAACAGGATCGCGGCGGCAGCAATGGGCGCCGAGAACCCTGCCGTCATCGAGGCCCACCCGCTCAGCGTGCCCACGATCGGGTGGTACGCGTCGCGGAGGTACACGTACTCGCCGCCGGCGTGCGGCATGAGCGCCCCGAGCTCCGCGTAGCAGGTCGCGCCGCACAGCGCGAGCACACCGCCCACGACCCACGTCAGCATCATTGTCAGCGGATCGTGGAGCGCGCTCGCCTGCCATCCCGCGCCCGTGAACACGCCCGCGCCGATCATGTTCGCGACCACGAGGGAAGCGGCGACGAGCACGCCGAGCTGACGCTTCGACTGCATCAGCGAGACCGCGGGCTCGAGCTACAGGACGCCGACGTGGCGATCGAGGAACGCGAGCGCATCGCGCCAGCACCGCCGCGCGGCCGGATCCCACACGAGGGCGTGAAACGCATGGATGCCGCCGGGGTAATAACGCGCCTCGCAGGGCACGTTCAGCGTGGCGAGCGCCTTTTCGAGGCGCCGCGAATCGTCGAGCAGCGGATCGCGGGTCCCCACCGGCACGAAGAACGGCGGCAGCGGGCGATCGAAATTGCTGGCGTGCGGGAGGCCGGCCGCAGCCTCGATCACCCGCAGCGGATCGGCGAGCGCGGTGGCGTCGCTCGGCACGAGCGAGTGGCCGTGCAGATAGGCGGTCGAGGCGTCGTGGATCATGCCGTCGATCCAGCGCGGCAAGCGGCGGCGCGCGGAGAACCGCTCCGGGCGCGAGACCTCGAGCATCCCGCAGAATGGCATCACGGCGCGCGGCACGAGCCCGGTGTCGAACACGGCGCGGGCCCACGGCTCGGGGCGCATCTGCGTGGCGGCGAGCGCGAGCGCGGTGACGAGGTTCGCGCCGGCGGACTCGCCCGCCACGGCCACGCGCGTCGGGTCCCCGCCGAGGCGCTCGAGGTTGGCGGCGAGCCAGCAGTACGCTGCGCACGTGTCCTGGATCGCCGCGGGGTACGGGTGCTGGGGCGCCAGCCGGTAGGAGATGTTGACGACGAGGTAGCCGTAGCGCGCGAACACGAGGCCCATCAGCCAGTGCGTGTCCTTCGAGAGCAGGTGGAACGCGCCGCCATGCGCGTAGAACACGACCGGCCAGGGGCCCGGGCGGTGGATCGGCTTGTAGATGTCGAGCTGGTGAAACCGGTGATCGTCGCCATAGACGACGTCGCGCTCGACCTCGACGCCGTGACGCTTCGGCGAGGCGGCCGGGTGCAGCGAGCCGAGGCCCGCGAGCGTCTCGAAGAACGTCGACGCGATCGCCGACCGCGCGCGGCGGATCAGCGAGCCGCCGACGTGCGAGATCGCACCCGGCAGGGTCGGCGCGGCAGGGGGTGGTGCGGGCGCGAGCGGTACTGCGTGAGTCAAGGGAGCGCTTGCAAGGCTACCGTGACCTTGCGCGTCGCGCCCTTGTTGATGACACCGAGCTCCACGCCGTCTCCCACCTTGTGGGTGTCGAGCACACGGAACAGATCGCTCGATCGCTCCACGGTGGTCGTGTCGATCCGCGTGATCACGTCGCCGAGCTGCCAGCCATCCGGCGTCTGCTGCGTGCCCGTGATGCCGGCCTTGTCGGCGGCGCCGCCGGGCGTGACGCCCAGGATCACGACGCCCGTGATGTGCTGCTGGGCCGCGATGCCGTCGGACAGGATGTTGATGCCGAGGCCGGGGCGCGTGATCTTGCCGCTCGTGATGAGCTGCGGGACGATCGCGTTCACGGTGTCGACAGGCACCGCGAACCCGATGCCGGCGTTCGCTCCCGACGGCGAGTAGATTGCCGTGTTGATGCCGATGAGCCGGCCCGAGCTGTCGAGGAGCGGGCCGCCGGAGTTGCCGGGGTTGATCGACGCATCGGTCTGGATGACGTCGAAGATCGACCGCTGCGTCATGCTCTTGATCTCGCGGCCGAGGCCCGAGATCACGCCGGTCGTGAGCGTGCGGTCGAGCCCGAACGGATTGCCGATCGCGAGGACCTTCTGGCCCACCTCGAGGTCGGAGGACTTGCCGATGGGGAGCGGCGTGAGCTTGCTCGCCGGCGCGTCGATGCGCAGCACCGCGATGTCCTTGTCGGGCGCGGTGCCGATGATCCGCGCCGGGTACGACGTGCCGTCGTTCAGCGTGACGGTGGCGCGATCACCGGAGGCGACGACGTGGAAGTTCGTCACGATGATGCCGGACGGATCCCACACGAAGCCGGAGCCCGTCCCCTGCGGAATCTCGCTGACATTCAGCGTCATGCGGTCGCGGTGCGACTCGAGGCTCGTGATGTGGACGACGGAGGGCCCGAACTTCTTGAAGATGTCGATGGTCGCGGCCTCGTCCGCCCCGAGCTTGTCGGGGCGCGGCGCGACGGGGCGCGGCTCGAAAGCGAGCACGCGAGCCGGCGGCAGGCCGCGGCGGTTCTGCGCGACGGTGAAGACGAGGGCGCCTGCCACGATGAGCAGCAGCACCGCGAGCACCTTGGTCATCAGGCTCGCGTCGCCCGCAGGCGCGCCACGATACGGCGGATGAGATTCTCCGGTCACGGGATAGAGATAGTGTGACATGCGTCTGCCCGCGTGAACCGTGGGAGTGCGATCGACATTCCCGCGGAGGCGTCGCGCCACGCCGGTTCGCGGGCTATGCACCGATCCACGCGGTCGCCCCGTGGGGCATGTCACCCCGGCGGACGCCGGGGTGACATGCCGTGACCGACCGCACCGACCGCAACGACCGCGCCGCCGGCCCCGGCATCACCTCCGGGTCAGTGCGACGAAAGGAAGTGCTCGGCCTCGAGCATCGCGGCGCACCCGGAGCCGGCGGCGGTGACGGCCTGACGGTACTTCTTGTCCTGGACGTCGCCCGCCGCGAACACCCCCGGCACCGACGTGATCGTCGTGCCGGGCGTGGTGATCACGTACCCCTGCTCGTCGCAGGCAAGCTGGCCGCCGAGGAAGGACGTGTTCGGCACGTGGCCGATCGCGAAGAACAGCCCCGCGGTCGGGATCGTACGGGTCTGCTGCGTCTTCAGATCCTCGACCGTCGCGGTCTCGACGCCCTCCCCGCCTTCGACCTTCAGCACGCGGTGCGACAGCAGCAGCTCGATCTTCGGGTTCGCGCGCACGCGGTCCTGCATGATCGCGGACGCCCGGAGCTGATCGCGGCGGTGCACCACGTAGACCTTCGAGGCAAACTTCGAGAGGAACGATGCCTCCTCCATCGCGGAGTCACCGCCGCCGACCACGAACAGCGGCCGGTTGCGGAAGATCGGCAGCGCCCCATCGCAGACCGCGCACGCCGACACGCCGCGCTGCCACAGCTCGCCATCGCGCGTCCCCGGGATGTCGTCGCGCTTCGCGGTCGCGCCGGTCGCGATGATGAGCGCCTGCGCGGTGCCCTCCTGCTCGTCGGAGGCATACGAGAACGGTCGCTTCGAGAGATCGAGTCGGGTGATCGTCTCCGTGAAGATGCGGGTCCCGAAGCGCAGCGACTGCGCGCGGAAGCGGTCGGTGAGCTCGGGGCCCGAGATGCCCTCGGGAAACCCCGGAAAGTTCTCGACGTCGGTCGTGGTCGTGAGCTGACCGCCCGCGGCGATCCCGCCGGCCATGAAGCCCTCGAAGATGACGGGGTTCAGGTTCGCGCGCGCCGCATAGATCGCCGCGGTGTGCGCTGCGGGGCCGCTACCGATGATGACGAGGGTTTCGCTCATACGCAGGAAGTCGTAGCTGGCAACCGATGACGTTTCAACGACGCCGGGCGCTTGTCGCCGGTGGGGCGCTGGTGGATCCTTGCCGCATGGACCTCGCCTGCCTCGCTCAGCTGGAGCGCTCGCACCGGCGTCACGACGAGGTGATGGCCGAGCTGCTCGCTGCGGCCCGCCGCCTCACGGCAGGCCGCGCCGACGAGCGCGACGTGGACGCGGTGCACCGGGCCGTGGAGTACTTCGAGCGGGCGGTGCGGCGGCATTTTCTCGACGAGGAGGGCAGCGTGTTCCCGCGGCTATCGACGCGCCGGCCGGAGCTCGCGCCCGTGCTCGCGCAGCTGTCGGCCGAGCACCCGACGCAGATCGATCTTCAGCGCGCCGTCGCCGTGGCGGCGCGTGCACTGGAGGGCAGCGATGGCCGGCCCGGCGCGAGCAAGCCGCTGCTCGAAGCCGCGGCGGCGCTCGCCGATGCCCACCACGCGCATTGCGAGCGCGAGGACGCGATCTTCCGCGATGCCCACGAGGCGCTCACCGCCGAGGACGACGCCGAGATCAGCGCCGAGATGGCGATGCGCCGCGAGCGTGACCGCGGCGGTGGCGGTGGCGGTGGCGGTGGCGGTGGCGGTGGCGGTG
>JAYSYE010000353.1:0-4787 GCA_043716635.1 Deltaproteobacteria bacterium
AATGACGTCGCGAAGGCTGGCGGCGACGTCACCAAGCTCAAGCACGACATCGCGCGCGACAAGGCCGGCAAGGGCCAGCTCGCCGCGCTGGCCAAGGAGATCGCCGCGGGTCGCTACCGGCAGGCGAAGGACGCGTTTGCGAAGATGGACGCGACGTCCACCTCGTACAAGACGGCGGCCGATGCGTTCCAGAAGACCGAGGCGGACACGGTCGCGGGCGCCATCCGGACGGCCCAGGCCCGCGTGGCCGGCGATCGGTCGTGCCGCACGTACGCCGCGTACCTGCGAACGCTCGGAACCGACTACGACCCGGCCTTCGCCGACCGCGTGCGGCAGGGTGTCTCGTGTACGCCGGCGACCACGGTCGCGGTCGTGAAGGACCCGACGGTGAAAGACCCGACGCCGGTGAAAGACCCGACGCCGGTGAAGGACCCGCACGTCACCGTGAAGGATCCCACGCCGATCAAGGAGCCGTGCGATTTCGATGCATTGCTCGAGAAAGCGAAGGGTTTCTACACGCGCAATCAGTGGTCGGCCGCGCTGAACGGGTTCGACGAGACGCTGCGCTGCAAGCAGGACGCCTCGATCACGGTCATGGCCGCGTTCGCGGCCTGCAAGGCAGGCAAGTCCAGCGAGGCGAAGCGCTACTTCGCGCGCGTACCGGCCGGCAACAAGGTCAACGTGCAGCAGACCTGTCTCAACCAGAGCCCGCCGATCACGCTGCCCTGAGCGCGGTGATGGATGCGACCCCGTGGCCAGCGCGGCCGGGGTCGCGCTGACTCGGACGCGCCGGCCCGCGCGTCGATAACTGAGTAGTGCCGAGTATTTGACCCTGCTACGCCGTTGGGTGTAACAGGGCCTCATGCTTGTTCGCACGTCTCACGTGTTGGCCGCAATCGGTGCGACGATGCTGGCGATCGCGCCCGCGCGCACCGCCCGCGCGGACGATGGCGGCAACATCGATCTGAACTCGTTTCGGCCCGCGATCGATTCGCGCGGGTACCTGACGGTCAACGCGTCGCAGACGCTCGGAGACCTCGAGGTCTCGTTCGGCCTCGGGTCGCTCGACTGGGGCTACAAGCTCCTGAGCTTCCACGACGCGAACGGCAACGAGTACTCGATCGACAACATCATCAGCGCGACGATCATCGCGGCGATCGGCAAGAAGGTCGGCCCGCTCGACCTCGAGCTCGGCGCCAGCGTGCCCTTCACGATCGTCGGTGGTGACCGTGGGCCCGACGCGGGAACGATGACTCAGGATCCGGCCGACGACAAGCAGTTCGGCATCAGCGGTCAGGGCATCGGCAACCTGGGCCTGCACCTGAAGACGCGCTTCATCAAGACGAGCCGCCCGCCCCACGTCGGCGTGGGCGTGATCGCGAGCCTGTTCTTCCAGACCACGAACCCGACCGAGAAGTGGATCGGCGAGAACCAGCTCGTCCCGCAGGTCATGGGCATCGTCGACAAGGAGTTCGGCCGCAGCGGCCGGTTCCGCGTCGCGCTGAACGGCGGGATCCGGATCCGCAAGGCGCGCACGTTCACGGACAACGCGCCGATCGAGGTGGGCGCGCCGACGACCGGCCAGCACCTGACGGCGGCGAACGAGATCCCGTACGGGCTCGGCCTGGCCTATGCGATCAAGAAGCAGAAGTTCGATCTCGTCGCCGAGCTCTACGGCACGATCCCGCTCGGCAATCACGACAACTACCAGCCACTCGAGGCGCTGGGCGGCGTGAAGCTGTACCTGGCCCGCAACTCGTTCCTGTCGCTCGGCGCCGGGCGCGGGCTCATGACGAGCAAGGGTGCGAACCCCGACTTCCGCGGCATGATCGGCATCGTCTTCGAGCCGAACATCGGCGACCGCGATGGCGACGGGCTCAAGGACGACGTCGACAAGTGTCCGGACGACCCGGAGGACTTCGACGGGTTCGAGGACAAGGATGGCTGCCCCGAGCCGGACAACGACCGCGACGGGATCCTCGACGTCGACGACAAGTGCCCGAACATCCCGGAGGACAAGGACGGCTTCCAGGACGAGGACGGTTGCCCCGAGGGTGACAAGAACGACCGCGACGGCGACGGCATCCTCGATAACGTCGACAAGTGCCCGGACGACCCCGAGGACTTCGACCAGTTCCAGGACGAGGACGGCTGCCCCGATCCGGACAACGATCAGGACGGCATCCTCGATGTCGACGATCTCTGCCCGAACGACCCGGAGGACAAGGACGGCTTCGAAGACGAGGACGGCTGCCCGGATCTCGACAACGACAAGGACCACATCCTCGACAAGGATGACAAGTGCCCGAACGAGCCGGAGACCTACAACGGCTTCGAGGACGAGGACGGCTGTCCGGATCGCGGACGAGTGATCGTGACCGACACCTCGATCGAGATCCTCGACATGGTGTACTTCGAGTACAACAAGGCGATCATCAAGCCCGTCAGCTACCCGATTCTCGACGCCGTCGCGGCGACGCTCAACGGCAGCCCGAGCATCCAGCTGATCGAGGTGCAGGGTCACACGGACGAGCGCGGCAACGACGCGTACAACCTCGACCTGTCGGACAAGCGCGCGGCATCCGTGAAGCAGTACCTGGTGGACAAGGGCGTCGATGCGGTGCGCCTCGAGTCGCAGGGCTACGGCGAGACGCAGCCCGTGGACCAGAACCACAACGAGGCGGCCTGGGCGAAGAATCGTCGCGTGGCCTTCCTCATCATCAAGCGCGCGTCGGACTAGGCAGGAAACGACCGGGCGCGCACCGCGGTGGCGGGCTAGGATCGGCGGGTGCGGTGGCTCATCATTCTCGCGCTGGCGATCGGGCTGGCCTGGCTCGGTGCGACGGTGAAGCTGGGGAACCGGACGTTCTTCGAGCACCTGCAGGCGATCGGCTCGTCGCCGCAGGTGCAGGACCTGAAGCACGGCGTCGAGGAGAAGGCCGGGCCCGCAGCGGAGCGCGTGAAGCGCGGCGTCCAGAAGGGGTTCGAAGCGGCGGAGCAAGCCGTCCCTGACGGCGGGGTCGGGGTCGGGCCGGGCGTCGATGCGTCGGCGAGCCGATGAAGTTTCCGCTGACGCCGGAGCTCCTCGGCGAGGCGACGCGGTTCGAGCTGCGGAGCGCGTGCGGCGATTGCTTCTACTGGCGGCGTAGCACCGGCGAGTGCTGGCACGGTTGGCCCGACGAGGGTCAGCGCCGATGGCCGCTCGATGCGCCGGGTGTGGATGGCACGCTGCCCACCCACGTCGCGTTCTGCAAAGAGTTCGAGCTCAAGTAGCGATGAGACCCGTGCTCGCACCTGCGGTCGAGGCGGCGCTCGCGGGCGGGCACCCGGTCGTCGCGCTCGAGTCGACGCTCGTCGCGCACGGCATGCCGTGGCCACAGAACCTCGAGGTCGCGCGCGCGCTCGAAGCGGCCGTGACCGCCGGGGGCGCGGTGCCGGCGACGATCGCGATCGTCCGCGGTGCCGTGTGCATCGGGCTCGACGCGGAGACCCTGGAGGCGCTCGCGCGCGACGGGGCGCAGTTCGCGAAGGCGGGCGCGACGGATCTCGCGGTCCACATGGCGCGGGGGACCTCGGCCGCGACCACGGTGAGCGCGACGGCGGTGCTGGCGGCGCGGGCGGGGATCCGGGTGTTCGCGACGGGGGGCATCGGCGGCGTGCATCGAGGCGACAACGGCGATGTCTCGCACGACCTGATCGCGCTCGCCCGGACGCCGATCGCCGTGGTGTCCGCCGGCGCCAAGGCGATCCTCGACCTGCCGCGCACGCTCGAGATGCTCGAGACGCTCGGGGTGCTGGTGATCGGCTACGGCACGCGAGAGCTGCCGGCGTTCTACGCGCCGAGCTCCGGCTTGCGGCTCGAGCACGCGGTCACCACCGCGGTGGAGCTGGCGGCGATCTGCCACGCGCACTGGGATGCGCTCGGCGGCGGCGGCATCCTGGTCGCGAACCCGATCCCGGCGGCCGCGGCGCTCGAGCTGGACGCGCCCGTCGCCGCCGCCCTCGAGCTCGCGCGGTCGCGGCAGATCAGCGGCAAGGCGCTGACCCCATTCCTCCTCGGCGAGCTCGCGCGGTCGACGGGCGGCGCGTCGATCGTGGCGAACCGTGCGCTCGCGCTGCACAACGCGGCGCTCGCGAGCGCGCTCGCCGTCGCCTACGCGGCGAGCGCGGTCACGGAGGCGCGATCCTGAGCGCCAGCTCGGCCCGCGACGGGGCGCGGGTCGCCCGGCGGAGGCTCGTGCGGGCGCGCGCGAGCAGCGCGATCACGCAGCCCAGCGCGACGCCCGCGACGAGCCACATCGAGGCGAACCACGGCACCCCGAACACCTGCGTGAGCGTCGCGGCGACGGCGACGGCGAACAGCACTGCCGCGACCATCGCCACGCACATCGCGAGCAGCCACGTGCGAAGGCTCACCTCGACCGCACTCACGCGCTCGCCGAGGTCCGCGCGGATCGCGCCGACGTAGGCGCCGATGGCGTCGCGGGCATCGGACGCGGCCTCTCGCACATCCTCGACCACATCCACGACGGCCCCGGCGGCGCGGTCGGCCGCATGCGCCGCCACCGAGGCAGCACCCGCGACGTGACCGGCGGCGCCCGCGACGGCCCGCGCCGCCACGTGGGCCGCGTCCGCAGCCCCAGCCGCGGCATCGACGGCGCTCGCGATCGCGTCCGCGGCGAGCGTCTCCATCGTGGGCATTGCGACGGCGGGCACGCCGGGGACAACGGGGATGGCGGGGACGGCGGGGACGGCGGGGACGGCGGGGACGGCGGGGACGGCGGGGA